>DAIRTY010000067.1:0-4543 GCA_036803645.1 Acidobacteriaceae bacterium
ACCGCCGCGTTGATCAACTCCTCCGTCGCACCCTTCTCGCGCAACACGCGCTCGTGAGCGTCCACACACTTGTCGCAGGCGTTCACGGTGCTAACCACCAGGCACCATAGCTCGAAGTCCACGGACTCCACCGCATGACCCCGCAGCGCATTCATCCTTAGCCGTGCCGGCAGCGTCGCATATTTTTCATTCGTGGTCAGATGCTGAAACCGGTAGTAAATGTTGTTCATCCCCATGATCGCCGCCGCCGACTTCACCGCCGTCAATGCCTCCGCACTCAGCCCGGCCCCGCTGTCGGCAATCGCCGCCGCCGTCAGCTCCCCGTTGCGCGTTGCAATCGCCGCCGCAACCAGCGTCCCCCATAGCTGCGACGGGGTCAGCTCCGTATTCTGCTTCACCAGCGAGGAGTAGTTCAACTTCAGGTCCTTCGCATACCCAGGCAACGCGCCTACCAATTCTTCCAATGCCATCGCAGTCTCCTCTCCAATAAAAAACGAGAAATAGAGAAAAGGCGCAGCCTTATCTCAGCCGCGCCCTTCATTTTCAGCACGGAATTAGAGCGTGGCCTCACCCTTGTGCCAGTTGCAGGGACACAGCTCATCGGTCTGCAGCGCATCGAGAACGCGCAAGACCTCCTGCGGATTGCGCCCCACCGACAGGTCCGTCACATATATAAACCGAATCACATTCTCCGGATCGACGATGAACGTCGCGCGCTGCGCCACGCCTGCCTTAATATCCAGAATGCCCAGCTCCGAGCACAGTTCACGGCGAATGTCGGAGAGCATCGGGAACGGCAGATCCTTCAGGTCCGCATGATGCGTCCGCCACGCTGCATGGACGTACTCGTTGTCCACGCTGCCGCCCAGTACCTGGCAGTCGCGGTCGGCAAACTCGCCGTTCAGCTTGCCGAACGCCGCGATCTCGGTCGGACAGACAAACGTAAAGTCCTTGGGCCAGAAGAAGTACACCTTCCACTTGCCCGGATAGGACTGCCCGGTAATGGTTGTAAATGCCTTTGTCTCGTCCTTGTCAGTCGAAATCGTAGCCGTTAATGAATAGTCCGGAAATTTCTCGCCAATTTGTAACATAATTGAATTAACTCCTCACATATTTTTCTCTATCGCATAACCTGACCACTTACCACTAGACTTTGCCTCAGTTCAGCCGTTCCCCATCCGTCTTGCCATGCCGCGCCTCCAGTGGCTTGCGTCCGGCAAATCCATCCTCCGCTGTATGCCAGTAGCCGATCTCCTTCTCGCCCTGCTTCCAGCACAGCAGCACGTCCTGGCCCTCCATCACAGAGGGAAAGTCCAGCAGCCCCTTCTCCAGGTCCTTTACCTGCACTCCGATCTCTTCCATCTCGGCCAGCGTGTCGCGAGCGTTCTGCAATGCCTTCTCACGCTCTGCCCGTCGCCGCGCCGCCTGGGCCACATCCACGTGCATCCCACCAGCCATGAAGATTCTCTGGCTCAGCTCCTGCATCTCCCGCTCCAACTCGCCGGCGTGCGCTCCCGCTGCCTGCGCTCTGCGCAACAGCGACTCCACCACCGGCAGCAGTGTTTGCGCCTCGCTCAATGTGAATGTCCTGCTCAATGTTTGATCTCCAGCATTCGGTCCAGCGCCACGCGCGCCCAGTACTTCACATCGCTGTTGACTTGGATGCGATTCACTACGCGTCCGTCGATTAAATTCTCCAGCGTCCACGCCAGGTGCTGCGGCGAGATGCGATACATCGTCGTGCATAGGCAGCCCGACTCATCCAGCGTAATCACCCGTTTGCCCAGCGGCCGAAAGCGCTCGGCCAGTCGGTTCACCAGATGGATCTCCGTGCCTACCGCAAAGCTCGCGCCCCGCGGTGCCTGCTCGATCAACTGGATGATGCGCTCGGTCGAGCCCGTCGTGTCCGCCTTCTGGCAGACCTCCCAGCGGCACTCCGGATGCACCACCACCTGCATCCCCGGCTCCTCACGGCGGACCCGGTCCACATGCTCCGGCAGAAACCGCTGATGCACGCTACAGTGTCCCTTCCACAGGATGATCCTGGCCCCGCGCAACCGCTCCGGCGTCACTCCTCCATTGATCTGGTACGGTTCCCACACCACCATCTCTCTCAGCGGAACCCCCATTGCGAATGCCGTGTTCCGTCCCAGGTGCTGGTCCGGCAGAAACAGCACCTTCCCCGCGCGTGCAAACGCCCACTCAAACGCCGCCCTCGCATTCGACGAGGTACACACCAGCCCGCCGCGTTCGCCGCAGAACGCCTTGATCTCCGCCGCCGAGTTCACATAGGTCAGCGGCAGGATTCCCTCGCCCGCCGTCACCCGCAGCCGCTCCAGCGACTCCCAGCAGTCCTCCACCTGCCCGATCTCCGCCATATCGGCCATCGAGCAGCCCGCGTTCAGATCGGGCAAAATCACTCTCTGCCACGGTTGCGCCAGGATGTCCGCCGTCTCCGCCATAAAGTGCACACCGCAGAAGACCATGTACTGCGCGTTCGACTCCGCGGCCACCTTCGAGAGCTTGTAGCTGTCGCCGGTAAAGTCGGCATGGCGGATCACCTCGTCGCGCTGATAGTGGTGCCCCAGTATGACCGCCTCCGCGCCCAGCTGTTCCCGCGCCGCACGGATGCGCGCATCCATCGACTCATCCGGCTGCACCAGGTAGTGGTCCAGCGAACACTCCTCACCCACAGCTTGCACCGGGGCATCGTCCAATAACAGTCCATTCACAATATGCCGCCTTCAGTCTCGCCAGCACGTCCGCACCTGCTCAACACAGAGTGTGGTTGTACCGCGAAACGGGGATGTTGAAAGCACTTCTTACCCAGGCATGCAGCGGACTCACTGTGCCGGCCCAAAGCTGCTGAGCCGTCACCCAATCCGCGGGGGTGTTGCCGCCCATTCCGTACGCGCGCGCCCCGCGAGGCCGCGCCTTCTCCATTTTAGACGAAACTGGCCGAGGATACGATGCACGCCCATGGTGCATGTTTCTCATGCCCCACTTGTTTGTCATTCCGCACATGCCCCACTTGTTTGTCATTCCGCACCCTGAGCGAAGTCGAAGGGGAAGGAATCCGCTTCTGTCGTTGCTCATTGCCGGGTACATTTGTTTCACTCACCGCTCAAGCCGTATCATAGAGACGCCTATGCCAAGCTTTCCGGACAGCGCAGTCCTCATCCTCCTCGTCCTGCTGCTCTTCGGACCGAAGAAGCTGCCCGAGCTGGCGCGCCAGTTCGGCAAGCTGATGGCAGACTTCCGCCGCGCCTCCAACGAGTTTCGCACCCAGATGGAGGACGAGCTGCGCCTTTCCGAGCAGGCCGACCGTCAGAAGAAAATCGCCGCCACCGAAGCCGCCGCGCCCGCAACTCCAGCCATCGAGGCCGCCATCGACCCCGCTCAAACCGTCGATGCCGAGTCCGCGTACGCGACCAAGAACCAGCCTTCGCTCGATTCCGCGTCCGATGCCTCGTCCCAATATCCGCTCGATTCCGAGCACCAGACGCCGCTTGAATCCACATACGAATCCATCTCCGATCTGGCCAGCGAATCATCCCCCGAATCCATGCCGGAGACTGTCCCCGCTCCACTCCCCATCGCGACCTCCGGCGAGTTGAGCATTCTGCCTCCGTCCACCGGCCTGCCCATCGCAACCTCCGCGCAACTCCCGTTCCCCGAAGACCTACAGGCCGAGTCCGCCGCTCAAGCCAGCGTTCCGGCTCTCGAACCCCCGGCCCACGAACCCGCGGCGCACCAAGCAGAGGCGCTCAATGGCTGATCTGAACCCCATCGACCGCGCCCGCGCAGCCCTCTCCGACCGCGCAGAACTGCCTGGCATGAGCCTGATGGAGCACCTGGAAGAGCTGCGCAAGCGCATTCTGCGCGCTCTCGCCTACCTCCTTGCAGGCTTTGCCCTGTCGTATGGCTTCCACAACAGTCTGGTCGCCATCATCCAGAAGCCGCTCGTCGACGTTGGCCTGCGTATGACCATGACGCACCCAACCGACGCGCTGAACCTGATCCTTAAAACCTCCGCCGTCGCCGGAGCCATCCTGGCCAGCCCCTTCATCCTCTATCAGGTCTGGCTCTTTATCTCGCCCGGCATGTACGCCAACGAGAGGAAGTACGTCATTCCCTTCATGGGTGCCACGGTTGGCCTCTTCCTTGCCGGCACATGGTTCGGCTATCGCTATGTTCTGCCTGGCGCCATCAAGATCCTGGTCATGGACTTCGGCAAGAACTTCAGCCACATGATTACGATCGACGACTACACCGGCTTCTTCCTCGCCGTCATCATCGGCCTGGGAATCTGCTTCGAACTGCCCATCCTGATCTTCTTCCTCGCGCTCTTCGGCATCGTCGACGCCAAATTTCTGCTGCGCCACTTTCGCTACGCTGTCCTCGCCATCTTTATTGTCGCCGCCATCATCTGTCCCATGCCGGACCCCTTCAGCATGTGCCTCTTCGCCAGCCCCATGCTGGTTCTCTACTTCCTCGGCGTAGGGGTTGCCTACTTCGTCCATCCCGACCACCGCAAGAGCAA
>DAIRTY010000067.1:4643-6216 GCA_036803645.1 Acidobacteriaceae bacterium
CGCACCCGCCCGAGGGCTACTCCATCTGGCTTGTCTTCGACGACGGAGAAGAGGCGGTCCGCTCCTGGTCCAGCTCCGACTCTCTCTACGGCACGCGCCACCTCGCCGCCAAGTGGTTCGCCGACGGCACAGCCCGCCGCATCAAGGCCCTGCTCGTCGCAGACATGATCGGCGACCGCGACCTCAACATCCTCGAAGAGACGCAATCCACCCCCTGGCTGCGCGCCGTCCTCCGCCAGGCCGCCGCCAACACGCACCACTCCGCCAACGTCTTCAAGACCGAGGGCAGCGAGGAGGACGACCACCTGCCATTCCTCCAGCGCGGCATTCCCTCGCTCGACGTCATCGACGTGGACTACGGCCCGCACACCTTCTCCACTCCCGACGGCTACCACCACACCGCCGAGGACACCATCGACAAGATCAGTCCGCAGTCCCTGCAAATTTCCGCCGACCTCTTGCTCGAATCCATCCGCCTCATCAACCAGCGCTGAGTGACTTCAGTGTTTTGAAGTTGTCATCCTGAGCGGAGCGCGTAGCGCGCAGTCGAAGGACCCCGACGAACTTCGCCCCTCCACAACCGTCTGTCCCTTTCTCACACTAATTCGCGTTGTGCTCCATCCATCGCGCCCCTGTCTCCTGCGATCAGTGAGCCTCGTGCGGTAGCATCGTAATGTGCCCTCTACGCCCATCGCCTACTGGATCGGCTTCCACCTCGCGCTCCTCCTTCTGCTCGCCGCCGAGCTTCTCTACGCCCGCCGCCAGTCGCGCCTCCACCGCCCGCCCCACCGCACGGCGCTGGCCGCCACTGCCCTCTGGATCGCCGCCGCCCTCGCCCTCGCCGCCTTCATCCATCACTCGCTTGGCCCCGCCGCCAGCGTGCAGTACCTCGCCGGATACACCATCGAAGAGTTGCTCTCCATCGACAATCTCTTCGTCTTCCTGCTCCTCTTCCGCCTCTTCCAGATAACTCCCGCCCGTCAGCCCAAAGTCCTCTTCTGGGGAGTAGCCGGCGCAATTCTCCTGCGCGGCCTCTTCATCGCCGGAGGTCTCACCCTCCTCGCCCACTTCACCTGGATCACCTACGCCTTCGCCGCAATCCTCCTCGTAGCTGCTGTCCGCCTTCTTATCCCCGAAGATAAGACCCAGCCCGCCACTGCGCCCCGCTGGCTCGCATGGCTCACCCGCCTGCACCCCATCAGCCCGCGCCAGGACCGCTTCGTCGTCCGCGAGAATGGCCGCCCCACCGCCACCCTCCTGCTGCTCGCGCTCATCGCTATCGAGCTCTGCGACGTTGTCTTCGCCGTGGACTCGATCCCCGCCGTCCTCTCCATCACCCGCCACCCCTTCCTCGCCTACACCTCCAACATCATGGCCGTCATGGGCCTGCGCTCGCTCTACTTCGTTCTGATCGGCGCGCTCTCCCGCCTGCGCTTTCTGCAATACGGTCTGGCCGCTGTGCTCGCCTTCGCCGCCGTCAAGATGCTCGTCTCCCGCTGGATCGAGATCGGCCCCGTCGCGTCTCTGAGCGTCATCCTCACCCTGCTCGCCCTCACCCTCGCCGCATCCCTCT
>DAIRTY010000067.1:6316-8955 GCA_036803645.1 Acidobacteriaceae bacterium
TCGCCCCGCCGCACAACCGAGTGCCGGGCAACCGCATCCCGCTCCGGGAAGTCCAGCCGATAATGCGCTCCGCGGCTCTCTTCCCTGCCCAACGCAGCCTGCACCAACGCCTCAGCCACCGCAAGCAGGTTGCGCGCCTCCAGAGCCCGCCGAGTCAACCCGCGCGGCTGCTTGGCCCGCAGTGCCGCCAATCCCGCCTGCGCCCGCCGCAACCCCGCCTCATCCCGCAGCAGACCAGCGTCCCGCCACATCAACGCCTGTAGCTCTGCAATCCACCCCTCCACATCGCTATCGTCATTTGCTCCCATCGCAACGTCCGGTGCGCTCGCTGATCCCTGTTCCCTGTTCCCTGCTCCCTCGTCCCCAGCCATCGCCTCCGCTGCCAGCGCGCCAAACACCAGCCCCTCCAGCAGCGAGTTGCTGGCCAGCCGGTTCGCACCATGCACTCCGGTACAAGCCGCCTCGCCCGCCGCATACAAACCCGCCAGCGAACTCCGCCCATGCGCGTCTGTCCTGATTCCACCCATCAAATAGTGCGCAGCCGGCCGCACCGGAATCCGGTCCCGCCCCAACTCCAGCCCATACCCAGCCAGGAACTCCGAGATCCCCGGAAACCGCGCCTTCAGATCAATGTTCTTCCCCGCCTCGCGCATGTCGAGATACACCGCGCCCTCCATCTCCTCGCGCCCGATCGCCCGCGCCACCACGTCCCGTGGAGCCAGCTCCAGCCCCTTGTGGTAGCGCTGCATAAACCGCTCTCCGCGCTCGTTCACCAGCCATGCACCCTCGCCGCGCAGGGACTCGCTCATCAAAAAGTGTGGCGCGCCCTCCAGCGCAAACGCCGTCGGATGGAACTGGAAGAACTCCATGTCCATCAGCTCCGCCCCTGCCCGGTACGCCATCGCGATGCCGTCGCCCGTAGCCACCGCCGGGTTTGTCGTATCGCTGTAGACCTGCCCTGCGCCGCCGCTGGCCAGCAGCACCGCCCGCGCCCGCACCTCGATCAATTCCCCAGCCGCATCCAGCAGCGTCGCCCCCACCACGCGCCCGTCTGCCAAAATCAGGTCCACCGTCATCGCCCACTCCATCAGCTCCACGCGCTGCAACCCACGCACATGCCGCAGCAGCGACTCCATAATCTCCCGCCCCGTCGCATCCCCATTGGCATGAAGAATCCGCGCCAGGCTGTGCGCGCCCTCCCGCGTTCTCATCAACTCGCCCGCCCCAGCCGCGCCCTCCCCCGCCGGATGCCGGTCGAACCCAGTGCCCCACCGCAGCAACTCCCCAACGCGCCCTGGCCCTTGCTCCACCAGCACCGCCGCAGCCTCGGCGTTCACCAACCCATCGCCGGCCGCAACCGTGTCCGCCAGATGCAGCGCCACGTCCTCCGCGCCGCCCATCGCCACGGCGATCCCGCCCTGCGCATACGCCGTATTCGATTCCTTCAAGCTCTCCTTCGTCACCAACAGAATACTGCCCGCCTCAGCCAGCCCCACCGCCGCGCGCAACCCGGCAATCCCTCCGCCCACCACTAAAAAGTCCACCTCACGCATCCTTCAAGGCTACCACCGCACCCATCTGTTGCTTGTCATTCTATGGTCTGTGCTTGTCATTCTGACCCTGAACGCAGTAAAGGGGAAGAATCACCGCATTTCGCCTTTGCTGTTGTCTGTTCCTGTTCTCTTCCGCGTAAAGATGAAGCTGTCATCCTGAGCGGAGCCTCTCGCAGCTTTATAGCGAGAGGTGCAGTCGAAGGATCCCGACGCATTCGGTAGCGTCACGACAGTCCGACCCTTTCACCCGCAAATCCCGCCTTTGCCTTTACCCCGCCCGCCCCTTACCCGCTGCGATACCATAGACCCGTGTCCACCATTCGCGTCACCACCGCCTCCGCCGCCTACTCCGTCACCATCGCCCCCGGCCTCCTGCGCACGCTCTACCCGCGCCTGCGCAAGCTGACGCCGGGGAAGTCCCCGCGCCTCTTCGTCGTCACCTCGCCCACGATCTGGGCGCTCTGGCACAAAGCCTTCCTCGCCAGCTTCCCTGAAGCCCAGCAGCCCACCGTGCTCTTCCTCCCCGCCGGCGAATCGCACAAGCGTCTCGCCACCGTCGAGTCGCTCGCCCAGCAGCTTGCCCTCGCCGGGGCCGACCGCGACTCCATCCTGCTCGCCTTTGGCGGCGGCATCGTCGGCGACGTCACCGGCTTCCTCGCCGCCATCTACATGCGCGGCATCCGCTACGTTGGCCTGCCCACCACCGTGCTGGCGCAGGTCGACTCCTCGCTCGGCGGCAAGACCGGCGTCAACCTCCTCGCCGGCAAGAACCTCATCGGCGCCTTCCACCACCCCCTGGCCGTCTTCAGCGACATCGACCTCCTCCGCACCCTCCCCGCCGCCGAACTCCGCGCCGGCCTACAGGAGGCCATCAAATCCGCCATCATCCGCGACCCAGCCCTCTTCCGCTTCATGGAGAAGAACGCCGATGAAATTCTCGGACAAGGAACGTCCGCCAAGATCGGTTCCGATCAAGGTGGGATAGAGCACCAGCCTTCTAAGCTGGTGTTCGCAGATGCAAAAACTCTGGCCCGTATCGTCACCGCCAGCGTCCGCGTCAAAGCCGAGGTCGTCTCCAAAGACGAA
>DAIRTY010000068.1:0-8825 GCA_036803645.1 Acidobacteriaceae bacterium
CGCTGGACAAAGCCGGCGCCTACGGCATTCAGGGCTACGCGGCGCGCTGGATTCCGCGGATCGACGGAGACTACTTCAACGTCATGGGCCTGCCCATCGCCCGCACCGCAAAGCTCATCGAAGCCGCGCTCGCGGAGTGCGAACGGCGTAGCTAAAGTCCCGCCAGTTCCTTGCGGACGCGCTCCATGATGTCGAGATAGAACGCCAGGTTGTGGATGGAATTGAGCGTCGCGCCCAGCGGCTCGCGGGAGATGAAGAGGTGGCGCAGATACGCCCGCGTGTAGCGCTGGCAGACGGGGCAGGCGCAGGCGGGGTCGATGGGGCGCTGGTCCTCGGCGTACTCCACGCGCTTGATGTTCATGCGAATGGCGGTGCGGGAGGCGGTTTCGGTTTCAGTGGAGGGCTCTTCGCTCATCCCACCCATGCCGATAGAACCGGCATGGATGGGGCACCCAGAGTCATCGGGCTTGTTGAGTGCTCGCGGCTGGTCTGTTGAGGACTCCTCACCGGGCACGGGGGTGCGGAAGAGCAGGCCGTGGCGGGCGGCGCGTGTGGGCAGCACGCAGTCCATCATGTCCACGCCCATGCGTGCGTACTCCGCGATCTGGTCCGGGTAGCCAACGCCCATGACGTAGCGCGGCTTGTCTTTGGGTAGGAACTCCAGCGTGCGGCCGATCATCTCGCGGGTGACCTCGGGCGGCTCGCCCACGGCCAGTCCGCCGATGGCGTAGCCGTCGAAGTCCATCTCGGCGAGGCGCTCGGCCGACTCGCGGCGCAGATAAGGGTACATGCCGCCCTGCACGATTCCGAAGAGGCACTGGTGAGATGAGGGATCAGGGATCAGGGAACAGGGAACAGAAGACGGTTCAGCATTGGTGCCTGTCCTGTTTTCCCTTTCCCCTGTTCCCTGCGCATCTATTCTCTGTTCCCTGTTCCCTGTTCCCTGTACTGCCCAGGGGACTTCATTCTTATGCGCCTCGAAGTACTGCTTCGAGCGGGCGGCCCAGGCGTGGGTCAGGCCCATGGAATCGCGTGTGCGCTGCCATGTGGCGGGCGTTTCAACGCACTCGTCGAAGGCCATCATCACGTCCGCGCCGAGGGCGATCTGCACCTCCATGGAGTGCTCGGGCGAGAAGAAGTGGCTGCTGCCGTCGAGATGGGAGCGAAACTCGACGCCGTCGGGCGTCACCTTGCGCAGCTTGGCCAGACTGAAGACCTGGAAGCCGCCGGAGTCGGTCAGCATGGGCCGGGGCCAGCTCATGAAGCGATGCACGCCGCCCATTCGCCGGATGAGTTCGTGGCCCGGCCGCAGGTACAGATGATAGGTGTTGGCGAGGATCATCTCCGCGCCCGCGCCGTCCGCGCCGATCTGCTCCAGCGTGGCTTGCGGGACGGCCTTCACCGTCGCCGCCGTCCCGACCGGCATAAAGACCGGCGTCTGCACAGTTCCGTGGGGAAGGTGCAGCGCGCCGCGCCGACCGCCGGATTGCGATGCCGCGCCGACTTCAAAGCTGAGGGCCATCCATCCAGTATGCCCGTTTGCGGCGTACCAGAGCGTTTTCAGTAATGGGGTGGAGTCTCGCAGTGCGAGCAAAAGCAGATTCCTCCGCTACGCTGCGGAATGACAATTTTTGTCTCTCTATAGCAATAGCAATCGTGAAAATGCCCAAGGATGCACTATTGCTCTGCGAGCGCGACCGCCTGGGCAACGCTCAGGTCGTTGGGAACGCGGATGAAGTTGCTGTGTTCGGCGTGCTCGTTCCTGGCGATGGCTTTGAAGAGGATAGCTTTGCCGTTGATGGCGCTGTCGATCAGCGTGGTCTTCCACTCGGGCGTGGCGGAGTTGCTGGTTGGATCGCGCGAGGTGGCGAAGCTGCTTCCAGCGTGGATGGTGGCGAGCAGGCCGAAACCGATGCTCATATCCGTGGGTATGCTGCCTTCGATGTGATGCAGGCGCATCGCCTTGGCGTCGATCATCATGGAGCCGGACATGCCATGCAGCACGCGCTCTTCCAGCGATTGCGGCTCGTACTCCGAGTTGGGGCGGAAGTCGATCAGCAGTTCGCCGCCCTGCTCGCGCACATCGCCGAAGAGGAAGGCCTTGGGCAGCAGCGTGAGCATCGTCCTGGCGTGGGCCTCATCGTCCTTGAGCGCCTGCGACCTCTTCTGGAAGCCTGCCGGGTCGGCTGCGATGCCGGCGAGGCGTCCGCGCTCCTGGGCGATGCGCTCCGGGCTGAGCGGCTGGCCGTCCTCCTCCAGCAGCATGCGCACCTTGCCCGCGTTCGTCTCCACCAGTTTTTCCGTCCATAGATGGCCTCCGGTACGGTCGGAGCGCTCCTTCGAGAGGTACACATAATGGTCTCGGTGCTGCGCCGCCAGATCCTCATTGGCCAGCATCGTGGCCACAATCTGCTTCGCCGAGCCGGTCTCTAGCGGCACGGCAGTCGATGCACCGACGCCGCTCAACGGTGATGCCAGCATCAGGATCAGCATCGAACAAGCAGCCACCCAGTAGATCTTTGCCACGCGGTGAACCTCCGTCATGCGAATCTCCGTCAGACTGGTCCCAGCCGGGTGCGATCCAGCATGTCTCGAATCTGCGTGTCTGCGCTGGGTCCCAGTCATCCTCCATGAGATGCAGGATTGTGGACGGATGGACGCCGCAGCGCTCGGCGAGCTTGCCCGGGACTTTGCGGCTGCGCTATGGTTCAAGGGTCGAATGCCACCGCGCGAGGGTGGCGCGAGAGGCACCAATCTTGCTCATCCAACGCCAATTTGCAGCATTTGTTGCCTGCGCGCTTCTCTCGGCGACGGCCTGCCTCGCGCAGTCATCAACGCTGGTCGATCTCGATTCTTCCGCGGCAAGCTCTGGGGAGTTCGCCATCGTTGCCAACGGGCGGGCCGCGGCGATCTACGTCACACCGGGCAATCCCGAGATCGTGCGCGTGGCTGTCGAAGCCTTTGCCAACGACGTGGAGCAGGTCACCGGCATCAAGCCGAGCCTGCTCGCGTCGCTCGCTGGGCCGCTGCCGGCGAACCTCATCCTGGTCGGCGACCTCGGCCACTCGCCGGAGATCGATCGCCTCGCCGCCACGCACGCAATCGACACCGCAGCCGTCGCGGGCAAGTGGGAGTCTGCGGTTACAGAGGTGGTTGCCACGCCGATGCCGGGAGTGCGCCGCGCGTTGGTGATCGCGGGCAGCGACCGGCGCGGCGCGGCGTACGCGCTGTTTACGCTCTCGCGCCAGATGGGGGTTTCGCCGTGGTACTGGTGGGCCGACGTTCCCGTCCCGCACCACGCAGCTATCTACATTCGCGCGGGCGTGCATGTACAGCCAGAACCCTCCGTGCAGTACCGCGGGATTTTTTTGAATGACGAGGACTGGGGCCTGCGCCCGTGGGCGGCGAAGACGATGGACCCGACGGTCGACAACGGTAAGGGGAATATCGGGCCGCACACGTATGAACGGGTCTTCGAGCTGCTGCTGCGGCTTCATGCAAACTCGCTGTGGCCCGCGATGCACCCCGGCGCGCTCGCCTTCAACGCCGTGCCGGAGAATGCGCGACTGGCCGATAAGTGGGGCATCGTGATGGGCTCGTCGCACTCCGAGGCGTTGCTGCGCAACAACGTCGGCGAGTGGAACGAGGCTGCTCCACCCAAGGGCGACGGCCCGTGGAACTACCAGACCAACAGCGCGGCGATGAACGCCTACTGGGAGAAGCGGCTGGTGGAGAACGGAAAGTACGAGAACTTCTACACCGTGGGCCTGCGCGGCGTACATGACTCCGGCCTCGAGGCCACCGGCTCCCCGCAGGTGAAGGCGAAACTGGTGGAAGACGCAATGGCGGAGCAACGCAAACTGCTGGCGGCGCGAGTGAATCCCGACCTCGCAAAGGTCCCGCAGGTCATCTGCTCTATAAGGAGTCGCTCGACCTCTACCGCGTCGGGATGAAGGTGCCGGACGACGTCACCCTGGGCTGGACCGACGACAACTACGGCTACATCCGCGAGCTTCCCAACGCAGCCGAGCAGAAGCGCGCAGGCGGATCGGGTGTGTACTACCACGTCAGCTACTGGGGCGCGCCGCACGACTATCTCTGGCTCTGCACCACGCCGCCCGCGCTGATTCGAGAGGAGATGACGAAGGCCTACGACCACAACGCCCGCAAGTACTGGATCCTGAATGTTGGCGACCTGAAACCCGCGGAGATCGATATCGACTACTTCATGCAGCTCGCGACGGACGAGCCGAAGATGGCGAAGATGACGCAGCGCGAGTGGCTGACGCAGTGGTTTGGGGAGCAGTTTCCGACGACAAGGGGTGACCCAAGCCAGGCGGGGTTATCGACTGATCTAGGAAAACAAATGGCCGATTTAATGACGCGCTACTACGCGCTCAACTTCATCCGCAAGCCGGAGTTCATGGGCTTCAACGGCTACAACGACGGCATCAAGAGGACAGACTTCAATCCGCTGGCGTGGGGCACTGATGACGACGATCAGAACGATGACCAAAACCATGGTCGCATTGCGGCCTGGTCTTATCTTGCGGGCAACGTTTTCGCGATTCAAAGATTTGTTCCGGCGACCTACCAATCTGCCTTTTTCGAACTGCTCGGCTACCCCGTCCAGGCCGCTACTGAGATGAACTGGAAATTTCTTATGACGGATCTTACCTACCTCCACGTGCACGATCATAATGCGGGTACGCTGAAATCGGAGGAGGATGCGGCGCATTGGCACTATGCGGCGATTCAGTCGCTCACGCAGAGGTACAACGAGCTCGAAGGCGGCAAGTGGGACGGCATTATGTCTGCTGCGCCGCGCGAGCGGCATGTCTTCGAGATGCAGCGCACGGCGACGGCGGCGGACGCGAACACGCCGCTGCCGGCATCGTGGGGTGCGGGCGATGCCGCGTGTCAGGGCACGGCCAATTCAACGGCCAAGCCGGCAAGTGCCGCGAGCTTCGCGGAACAGCACTGCACCGTCTCCATCAATGCAGTGCACTTTGCGCGTAAGTCGGATGACATTGGAGCTGTCGTGCAAGCGTCGGGTCACGCGTTAGCACACTGGAACGTGCTTGGCGATCTTGGCATCTCGGGCAGCTCGGTGGTATATGGCAATCCAGGACTGCTGGCGAATTCGGACATCGGTGCCGCGTCCTCCGGGCCGAAGGCCGCGCCGTGGCTGGAATACGAATTCACCACTACGACTAACGGCCCGGCGACGCTGGCGCTGCATCTGCTGCCCACCTTTCCGGTCGACTCCGATCACAAGCTGCGCTACGCCGTTTCGCTTGATGGAGCAGCGCCCATCGAACTCGACGCCGCCGCGCCCACTCCCAGCAAAGCATCTGCCAGCGCAGGCGACGGCCCCGCAAACTCAAGCTGGGCGGAGAACGTGCTGCGCAACTCGGCCATTACAACCATACCGCTCGGTACGCTCACCATAGGAAAGCACGCCCTCCGCCTTATCTCCCGCGACCCCGGCGTAGTCTACGAACACCTGGTTATAACCTTCCCCGGCGCGCCCCCGGCTTACCCCGTTCCACCGGAGACGAGATGAGACCGCGTATCGCACACGCTGAGACAAAAGACCTGTACCGCCCGTCTCTTCACCGTCCCCCATTTCACCGCTTCCTCGCCGCCTGGCGTCTGAAGCGTAACTAAGTTCCATTTGGAGAGAACCATGTCCATCCCCTCGTCCCTGCGTCCGGCGATTCTCACCTTACTCGTGCTGGCAACATTGCCCCGCGTTGCCGCCGCGCAATCCGGCCCGCAGGCGGCCCCAATTGCCCCCGCCGCCTTGTTCAGCGACCACATGGTATTGCAGAACGGTATGACCGTGCCGGTGTGGGGGATGGCCGATCCGGGCGAGAAGGTGACGGTGAAGATCGCCGGGCAGACCAAGTCGGCAACCGCGGATGCGACGGGCAAGTGGATGGTGAAGCTGGAGAAGCTCAAGTCTGGCGGGCCGTTCACCATGACGATTGCGGGCGGCAAGGGCAGCGCGCCGCTGACGATCAACGATGTGCTGGTGGGCGAGGTATGGCTGGGGTCGGGCCAGTCGAACATGGTGTTCAACGTGTCGAACAACGGGCACCGGCCGTACGGGCTGCTGGACGAGAAGCAGGAGATTGCGGCGGCGAACTATCCGCAGGTGCGGATGTTTACCGTGGCGGATACAAAGTCGCTGACGCCGCAGACGGATGTGAAGGGCGAGTGGAAGGTATGCAGCCCGTCGACGGTGGCGGACTTTTCGGCGATTGGCTATTTGTTTGCGCGGGACTTGAATCAGGCGCTTAAGGTTCCGGTGGGCGTGATTCTGTCGGCGTATGGCGCAACCCCCCGCGCCGCCTGCAGCGTTATCTGCGCCAGCGCCGGAAACTCCCGCTCCCGTGCTGGCAACCACCGCGCCCGCAGCGCCTGGCGCTCCTCGGGCAGCAGGAGCGCCCCCAGCGGCACGACGAGCGCGCGGCGCTGGAGGCGATCCGGTGCAGGACCAACACCAGCCCACAGTCCTCTACAACGGCATGATCAACGGGGTCATCCCCTACGCCATCCGCGGTGCCATCTGGTATCAGGGCGAGTCGATCCTGGGCAATCCGGGAATCCCGATGTACGGGCACGTGATGGATACGCTGGTGTCCACATGGCGTCAACTGTGGGGTGAGGGCGACTTCCCGTTCTATGCAGTACAGCTCGCCGCGCTGAAGAACAACAGCAACAACCCGCGTGTACGCGAGCAGCAGGCGGAGATCCTGCCGGTGAAGAACACGGGGCTGGCGGTGACGGTCGATATCGGCGATTCCGCAAACGTACACCCGAAGAACAAAGAGGCGCTGTGCGACCGTCTGAGCCGCATTGCGCTGGCCAATGTTTATGGGAAGAAGATGGAGTTCTCCGGGCCGGTGTACGCAGGGATGAAGGTGGAGGGCGATGCGATCCGCATCAGCTTCACGCACGCGCTGGTGCTGACCACGCATTATCCGGACGGCTTGTACGCGCATGTCTCCGCGCCACCCAATCCGGCATCTACCGCGGAGGTTCCCACGGCGAACGATGGCCCGCTGAAGTGGTTCCAGGTTGCGGGGGCCGATGGCAAGTATATCGACGCACTGGCGACCATCGACGGCAATACGGTTGTCGTCCGCAGCCCGGATGTTCCCGCGCCGACGGAGGTCCGCTACGCCTGGGACAACTATCCGTATGGCGCGAATCTTTACAACTCCGCGGGCCTTCCCGCCGTGCCTTTCCGCACCAATAAAATGGATGAGCCTGCGCCCACCGCTCCTGCGCCGACTCGAGCCCAATGAACCCCGTACGCCCAGCCGGAGAAAAATTCATGCGATTATCCAGGACAAAGCTAGTCACGTTTTTCACCCTCTTTCTGTTGACCTTGCTTCCGCGTCTTGCCGTCGCGCAATCCGGTCCGAACGCGACACCGGAGATTGTCGCCGCGGCAGCCGCCGCCAAGACGCCCGTCGCACCCGGCCCGGTGCAGCCGACGTGGGAGTCCATCCGCGCCAACTACAGCGTGCCGCAGTGGTTCATCGACGCCAAGTTCGGCATCACCATGCACTGGGGCCTCTTCTCCGTCGCCGCCTACCACAACGAGTGGTACGAGAAGTACATGTACACCACCTTTGCCGACTGGCACGCACAGAACTTTGGGCCGCAGGACAAGTTCGGCTACAAGGACTTCATCCCACTGTTTACCGCCAAGGACTTCAACGCCGACGACATGGCCGAGCTGGTCAAGGAGTCCGGCGCAAAGTACTTCATGCCCACCGTCGAGCATCACGACGGGTTCTCGCTGTGGAACTCCGCCACCAACCCATACAACGCCGCCAACATGGGTCCGCACCGCGATCTGGTCGGCGAGATGGCCGTCGCCACGCGCAAGGCAGGCCTCAGGTTCGGTATCTGCAGCCACAACATGGAGCACTACACCTTCGTCAATCCAACCCCCGGACTCAAGACCGACGTGGACGACCCAAAGAACGCCAACTTCTACTGGCACGACCGCTCCGACGCGCGTTTGCAGGAGTTCCTCGAAGACTGGGTGAAGAAGAATATCGAACTGATCGACCAGTATCAGCCGGACGTGATGTGGTTCGACAATGGCGTCAACTCGCGGGCCCTTGATCCGCTGAAGATGAAGGTGGCCGCGTACTACTACAATCGCGCCCTACAGTGGCACAAGCAGGTCACTATCGAGACCAAGGACTCCGCCTTCCTTGCCGGCAGCGTCCTGGACTTTGAGAAGCTCAACCCGCGCGGACCGACGCAGATTCTCAAAGGCGTCTGGGACGCCGAGGATACCGAAGGCAGCACCTGGGGTTACACCGCCGCCAACCCGGTGGAGACCTTCCGTGGCGCACGCTCGGTCATCAACGAACTCTCAACTATCCTCAGCATGAACGGCAGCCTTCTGCTCAACCTTTCGCCGATGGGTCAGGGCGCCATCAACGAGCAGCAACGCACCGCGCTCAAGGAGGTCGGCAAGTGGCTCGCCGTCAATGGCGAGGCCGTCTACGGAACGCACAACTGGGTCGTCGATGGCGAAGGCTTCACGCCTCTGCCCCCGCGCAGTGGAGCGATGCGGCGTCCTGGTGCAGCCGCAACCGCCGCAGCGGAACAGGGCCCCACCGCGGGTGTCACGCCAGCCACTCCACCGCCGCCGGCTGCTCCCGCACCAGCCGTAGCCGCAACCGCGCCGACTGCACCGCGCGCGCCTGCGGAAGCTCAGGGACCGAAGCCCGTGGAATACCGCTTCACCGTCAAGGGAGACAGCCTCTACGCCATCGCGCAGACCTGGCCCG
>DAIRTY010000069.1:0-8678 GCA_036803645.1 Acidobacteriaceae bacterium
TTCGACGAAGTGGCGAAGCTGGCAGCGGAGTTTGGACAAGTACAACGAGTTTCGAACTTTATTAATGATGGGAAGGTCGGTCCGACCAAGGAAAAGATTCTACTACTCGATACAGTTGGGGACCTGGCGGCGGTGTATGGGGTGTCGGACGTGGCGTTTGTTGGTGGGAGTCTGGTGCGGCGGGGCGGGCACAATCCGCTGGAGCCGGCGCAGTTCGGCGTGCCGGTGGTGATGGGGCCTTCGTATGAGAACTTCCGCGATGTGGTGGGAAAGATGATTGTGGAGGATGGGATTCGCATTGTGCAGGACAAGGATGAGCTGGAGACGGCGCTGGTTGAGTTGCTGACGGACCGCGAGAAGGCGCGGGCGATGGGGGAGCGGGGGCGGAGGGTGTTTGAGGAGCAGCAGGGAGCGACGGGGCGGGCGGTTGCGGCGCTGGTGGGGATGGTGCGGGATGAGGCTCGGCGATGAGGATGCGGCGGAATGGGACGAGGTGGTGGTGGGGCTGGCCGCTGGCGCCAATCTATGCGGTAGGGCTGGTGGCGAGGGATTGGATGCGGCGGTTGAGTGTGTTGCGGGTGCGGCGGCTGGAGTGGCCGGTGATTAGCGTGGGGAGCTTGTCGGCGGGCGGGGCGGGGAAGACGCCGGTGGTGATTGCTCTGGCGGAGTTGCTGCGGGCGCGTGGATGGGGCGTCGATGTGCTGACGCGGGGGTATGGGCGGATGGGGTGCGGAGTGGAGCGGGTCGATCTGGATGCGGCGGATGCGGCGCGGCGGTTTGGCGATGAGCCGGTGGTTATCGCGCAGAGGGCCGGGGTTTCGGTGTGGGTTGGGGCGGATCGGTTTGCGGCGGGAGTGGCGGCGGAGAACTATGCGGCGGGCGAGGGAGAGGCCGCTCATTCCTTTGAAAAGGTCAGAGTGCAGCGAGAAGCAGATTCCTCCGCTGCGCTACGGAATGACAAACAATTGGCGCTACGGAATGACAAACAATTGGCGCTACGGAATGACAGTCAAAAGGGAGAGCAACAGCAAGGGCAAAAGCGAAATGCGGGGATTCTTCGCTTCGCTCAGAATGACAATTCTGGATTTGCGAATGACAAATCAAATAGTGGGATGTCGCGGCGGGTGCATCTGCTGGATGATGGGTTTCAACATCGGGGGCTGGCGCGGGCGGTGGATGTGGTGTTGGTGACGGAGGAGGATTTCGAGGAGGCGCTGCTGCCGGCGGGGAACCGGCGGGAGCCTCTGGTGGCGCTCGGGCGGGCGGATGTGGTGGTGCTGCGCGAGGCGGAGCGTGAGCGCGTGGAGGTGCGGGTTCGCGGGCTGATGCGCGAGGGCGCGGCGGTGTGGTGTGTGCGGCGGAAGCTGCGGTTTGTGGAGGGATGCGCGGGGGCGAGGCCGCTGGCGTTCTGCGCGATTGCACGGCCGGAGGGATTCTGGACGATGCTGAAGGATGCGGGCTGCCAGTTGGCGGAGATCGTGGCTTTCGGCGATCATCATGCGTATGCAATGGCGGATGCGGTGCGGATGGTTGCGATGGCAAAGGAGTGCGGTGCGACGGGATTTATTACCACGGAGAAGGACGCGGTGAAGTTGACGGACGCGATGCTGGAGCGGCTGCGCAAGGTTGGGCCGGTGTGCGTGGCGGGGCTGACGGCGCGGTTCGTGGACGAGGCGGATGTGCTGCGCGAGCTGGAGGCGCGCCTACGGTGAGAGTGCTGATTGTGCGGATCGGGGCGATGGGCGATGTGCTGCACGCGATGCCGGCGGTTGCGGCGCTGCGGGAGCTGCATCCGGAGTGGTTTATCGGGTGGGCGATCGAGCCGCGATGGAGCGATCTGCTGCAGATTGCCGGGGACCCCAACGACTTGCAGCAGATCGAGGGACGCCATGATGGGCGCGCGTTGGTGGACCGCTGGTACAGTGTGGCGGCCAGCGCATGGAAGAAGAGGCCGATCTCGCTGAAGACACGTTCGGAGGTGCATGTGCTGCGCGATGTGCTGCGGGACGAGCGGTTCGACGTGTGCGTGGACATGCAGGGGGCGTTGAAGTCGGCGCTGGTGGGACGGATGGCGGGGGCTGCTGTATTTGCGGGAGCGGCGAGGCCGCGGGAAAGAGTGGCGCGCTGGCTCTATAAACAACAGGTGGAGGTGCGCTCGGCGCATGTGGTGCAGCAGGGGTGCGAGCTTCTGGGCGAGGCGGTGGGTGAGGTGCTACGACCGGCGCGGGTGACGCTGCCGATGGATGAGATGGATGAGCGGTGGGCCTATGAGGCGGTGGGACACGAGAGGTTCTGCCTGATTTCGGCGGGCGGGGGATGGGGCGCGAAGATCTGGCCGGCGGAGAGATTTGGACAGGTAGCGGCGGAGGTGGGGAGGGCTGGCGTGCTGTCGGTGGTGAATACTTCGCCGCATGGCTCGCGCGAGGCGGACCGCGTGGTTGAGTCGAGCGCAGGGTTTGCGCGGGCGGTGCCCTGTTCAGTGGGACAACTGATCGCGCTGACGCGGCGGGCGGCGGTGGTGGTTGCGGGCGACACCGGGCCGCTGCACCTGGCGGCCGCGTTGAAGCGGCCCGTGGTGGCTATCTTTGGGCCGACCGACCCGGCGCGCAATGGGCCGTATGGAGCGCGCTCGCGGGTGCTGCGCGATGCGGGGAGTATAACCAGCCACAAGCGGGTGAGCGAGGTGGAGGAGGGGATGTTGCGGATTGAGGTGGGTGAGGTGGTCGAGGCGGCGCTGGAGATGCTGGGAAGCTCGGCAGATGAGAAGATCGTCTAGTGGGTTGGAGAGGCGAGCGGGCGACGTGAGCGGACGGACGGGTTGGCAGAGGATTGCACGGCGGATTCGGGTGCCGATGGGGTTTGCGTTTGCTGCGGTGTTTCTGTGGCTGGCGCGGCCGAACTGGCGGACGATGGCGGTGAGCCTGGCGCTGGTGCTGCCGGGGCTGTGGCTGCGCGGTTATGCTTCTGGTTATGTGAAGAAGGATGCGGAGCTGACGACGACGGGACCTTACGCGCATACGCGGAATCCGCTGTATCTGGGATCGATGCTGATTGCGTTCGGGTTTGCGGCGGCGGCGGCGAGCTGGTTGATTCTGGCGCTGCTGGCGGGGTTGTTCGCGGCGATTTATATTCCCACGATCCTGAGCGAGGAGGCGTATCTGCGTGAGCACTTCGCGGGTTATGAGGCGTATGCGCGCGCGGTGCCGAGGCTGCTGCCGAGAGGCGCGGGCGCGGCGAAGGAGTTGGGGGGGGGCGATAAGATCCTGGCGGGCGATGGGGTTGCAGCGAAGAACGGCTTCTCGGCGGAGCTTTACCGGCGTCACCGCGAGTACAATTCGGCTATGGGCGCAGCGGGCATTTATCTGGCGCTGGCGCTGAAGCTGCTATTCATTCCACGTTAGAGCATTTCAGGGAATGATGTAGACCGTTGCACGGCGAGCAAAAGCAGATTCCTCCACTTCGCTGCGGAATGACAAACAAATTGGTTTATAGCAATTCCTAAATGTTCTAAGTTGCAAACATCCTTCTTGTGCGAGCTGCGAACCATTGACTGGTCTGAATCTTCTGCAACGTTCCGCGGCTCTCTGCATTGGCTTTAAGCCGGTGCGGCTTGCGCTTGCCATTCTGCTGCTTAAGGCAATGCTGGCAGGGCTGGCCGGGCCATCGGGTGGAACTCAAACGGCGTGGTCGCAGACGGTGCAGCCCGCGACGGTCCATATGGCGCAGAATGCGCAGGGGCAAGCGATGCAGCGTCCCATCCCAACGCTGCAGCCTCCGGTTGCGGGCTATGTGTTTCCCGAGCGGCAGACGCTGACCTTTACCGTGGACTGGCGGGTGTTTACCGGGGGGACGGCGGTCTTTCATCTGGAGCAGCAGGGAGACCAGTTCCATGTGACGGCGACGGCGGACACGGTGGGCGCGGTGAATCTGCTGTTTCCCGTGGTGGACCGCTTCCAGTCGGCGATGAACACAAAGACCGGCTGCTCGGAGGGCTTCTGGAAGCAGGTGCAGGAGGGACGGCGGAAGGTTTCGAGCGACCTGACATTCGACTACCACGCGGGCAAGCAGACGCAAGTGGAGCGAAACCTGGTGAAGGGCACGCAGAAGCAGCAGACAACGTCGATTCCCGCGTGCGTGACCGACTCGCTGTCGGGGATATTCTATGTCGCGTCGCAGCGGCTGACGGTGGGACAGGACTTCGGCTATCCGCTGGCCGACGCGATGCGCACCGTGACGGTGACGATGAAGGTGGAGGCGCGCGAGGAGATCAAGACGCCGGCCGGGACGTTCCAGACCATCCGGGTGCAGCCGACGGCCGAGGAGGGCGTGGTGAAGAACCGCGGCAACATCTGGATCTGGTATACGGACGACGCGCGGCATATACCGGTGCAGATCCGTGCGCGGCTGTTCTGGGGGACGATCACCTTCCACCTGCAGAGCGTGGAGGCGAAGTGAGTTGGAATTGGGAGTTGAATTGGACGCGTTGTTCCATGTAACTTTGACAAGGCTGTCCGTGGAAGGTTTGTTCCGCGGCGTACGCGAAATGGGCGCTGCCGCGAGTGAAGTGCGGAGAGAGAGAGTTGGGAGAGAGCGATGAAAATTTGTGAGATAAAGATTGCAGGTGTGTTGACGGCATGTCTTCTGGGTTTGGTAACGCTGGCGCAGCCGGGGCGGCTGATGGCGCAGCCAGCGGCACCGGCGGCGGCACCGGCGGCGGCAACGGCGGGAATTCATGGGCATGTGACCAGTCCGTTGGGGCAGGCGATCACAGACGGCGAGGTGAGGTTGACCACCGATCGGAATGTCAACTCGGTAAACCGGAAGTTTGAATACACGTTTCCGCTCGACGCCAGCGGCAACTACAAGGGCACTGGCATCAAGCCGGCCAACTACGTCGCGGCAGTCTTCCAGAACAACGGCCCCGTGGACTACATGCCTGCGCAGCTTGCGGCGGGGGACGACAAGACGGTGGACTTCGACATGAGCCGCAAGGAGTACATCGACAAGATGGACCCGGCGCAGCGGGAGCAGTATGAGGAGTATAAGAAGGCCAACGCTGAGACCATGGCGAAGAATGCCAAGATTGAGAATTTGAATACGCTGCTGAAACAGGCGCGTGCGGACACTACAGCTGGCAACTATGCGTCGGCCATCAAGGCCATGACGGATGCGACCGTGGCCAAGCCTGACGAGGCGCTGCTGTGGGACGTGCTGGGCGATGCACAACTGGGCGAGGCGGTGGCGGCGAGCACTGCTGCCAAGGCGGCGAAGACGACCGATGCGTCGGTTCCGGACAAGCTACAGGCGGCGGCGACCTCGTACCAGAAGGCCCTCACCCTGAATGCCGCGTTGGCCAAGCCCAGCGTAGATACTGCCGCGGTGGTCAACAACCAGCTTGGACAGGCGCTGGGCAGGATGGGCAAGACGCGGGAGGCAGCAGACGCCTATGAAGCAGCGGCCAAGGCAGACCCGAAGAGCGCCGGGAAGTACTACTACAACGAGGCGGTGACGCTCTATAACTCGAGCCTGGCGACGGGCAAGGTGGACGGAGTTGCCGAGGCGGCTGACAAGGCGATCGCATCTGATCCGACCAGGGCGGAGAATTACTACCTCAAGACTCAAGGGTTGGCCCCGCTGATAACGCAATCGGCGGACGGGAAGTCTTTCGTTGCCCCTCCGGGCCTGGTGGAAGCTTGCAACAAATACCTTGAACTGGCCCCCAATGGAGTTCACGCAGCCGATCTGAAGGGCCTTCTCGCGGGGCTGAATGAACAGATCCAGACAAACTACAAGGCGCCACCGGCACCCAAGAAGAAGTAGACTGCCGATGAAGGATGGAGATGGCCCTGGGCGAGAATCGTCCGGGGCCTTTTTCTTGAAGCTAAGGCGAGAGTTAGGAGGGGCGATGAGAGGTGCAACAACGGAGGCGCGGGTCCTGGGGTTCGTCGAGGCACTCGAGGTCGTGCTGCATCATGCGGCAAGGGTTCGCGTTACTGGAGCGGAGAAGGTTGGGCTGCTGGCGACGGCGGGCCGGGTGCTGGCCGAGGAGGTGAGGGCGGACCGCGATCAGCCAGCGTTCGACCGCGCGACTCGGGATGGGTTCGCTGTGGGGGCGGCGGAGTGGACGGCCGGGAGGCGGCTGCGGGTGGTGGGATTGGTGCGGGCGGGTGAGACATGGTCGGGTAAGGCCCTGTCGAGCTGGGAAGCGGTGGAGATAATGACGGGCGCTGCGGTGCCGAGCGGTGTGGACGCGGTGGCGATGGTGGAGGACGCGGAGCTCGGCGAGGGGATGGTCTGGGTCGCGACGGGGCGAGGGTTGCGCGCGGAGGAGAACATTGTGCGGCGCGCGAGCGAGGCCCGTCGAGGCGAGGTTCTGCTGACCGCGGGAAGGGCGATGGGCGCGGCGGAGATCGCACTGGCCGCGGCGTGCGGGCGAGCGGAGTTGGCGGTCTATCAGAGGCCTGCGGTGGCGATTGTGGCGACGGGCGATGAGCTGGTCGAGGTGGAAGAGACTCCGGGCGATTCTCAGATTCGCAACTCGAATGGCACCGCGCTGGCGGCGCTGGTGGAGGCTGCGGGCGGCGAGGCGCGGCGGCTGGCGATTGCGCGAGACTCGCGGGAGAGTTTGCGGGAGCGGATTGCCGAGGGGCGGCGGAGCGATCTGCTGCTGCTGTCGGGCGGGGTTTCGGTGGGGAAGTACGATCTGGTGGAGGAGGTGCTGGCGGAGTTTGGGGCGGAGTTTTTCTTTCGCGGGGTAAGAATGCAGCCGGGCAGGCCGGTGGTGTTTGGGCGGCTGCGAAAGGCAGCGAGTCAGCAAGATGGCGAGGCAGCGAGTCAGCGAGTGAGCGAGTCGGCGGAGGCGCGGGAGTGGACCTATTTCTTTGGGTTGCCGGGGAATCCGGTTTCGACGCAGGTGACGTTTCATTGCTTCGTTGGGCCGATGCTGCGGGCGTGGTGTGGTGCTGGCACGGCGGGGCCGATGTTTGTGCAGGCGACAGTGGTGGAAGAGGTGAGGGGGAAGGCTGGATTGACGCGGATTCTGCCTGCGATTCTGCGGCACGATCTGGAGCGACCGGAGGTGCGGATTGCGGGATGGCAGGGATCGGGCGATCTGGCGGCAAATGCGCGGGCGAACTGCTACGCGTTGCTGGCGGATGGACGGAGTTACAACTCCGGGGATGTGATTTCCGTGTTGCTGCGGTAGGCTCACTGCATGAGTAAAAAACTGAGCCACTACGATGAGGCGGGTCGGGCGCGGATGGTGGATGTGAGCGCGAAGGCAGAGACGCGTCGCGAGGCTGTAGCGGAGGCGTTCGTCGAGCTGTCGGAGGCGGTGCTGGCTGCGCTGGCTGGCGCAAACGGGGGAAATCCCAAGGGGAATCCGCTGGAGGTGGCGCGGATTGCCGGGATTCAGGCGGCCAAGCAGACTTCGGGGCTGATTCCGATGTGCCATCCGCTGGCGCTGAGCTTTGTGGATGTGGAGGCGGAGGTGGTTGCGGGAGGGGTGCGGCTGCGGGCGACGGCCGCGACGACCGCGGCGACCGGCGTGGAGATGGAGGCGATGGTGGCGGCGTCGATTGCGGCGTTGACCGTCTACGACATGACCAAGGCACTGGACAAAGGGATACGGATTCGCGAGGTGGCGCTGGTGAGCAAGAGCGGGGGCAAGAGCGGGGAGTGGCGGCGGGGTCAGGCTTCGACGAGGGCGTAGCGGCGCTGCCATTGCTGTTTGAGGCGTGCCCAGACGGCGGCGAGTTGGTCGGGTGGAATGGCGGGATCGGGGCGTGCGGCGAAGCGTTCGGCCTCGACCTTGGCCAACTCCAGCGTAGCGCGGTCGCGCAGGAGGTTGGCGACACGGAACTCGGGGAGGCCGGTCTGGCGGGTACCGAAGAACTCGCCGGGGCCGCGCTGGGTGAGGTCGAGTTCGGCGAGGGCGAATCCGTCCTGTGTGGCGACCATGGCGTTGAGACGGGCTTCAGCCTCGGGGGTGACGTTGCCTCCGGGCTGTCCGGTCATCAAAATGCAGAAACTTTTTGCCGCGCCACGACCGACGCGGCCACGGAGCTGGTGCATCTGGGCGAGGCCGAAGCGCTCGGCGTGGTCGATGACCATGACGGAGGCGTTGGCCACATCGACGCCGACCTCGATGACGGTGGTGGCGACCAGGACATCGATCTCGCCGCGATGGAAGCGGGCCATGGTGACTTCCTTGTCGTCGGCGGAGAGGCGGCCGTGGAGAAGGCCGAGGCGCAGGCCGGCGAGCGCGCCGGTGCGCAGTTCGTCGAACATCTCGGTGGCGGAGCGGAGTTTGGTCTTGGCGGCGAAGAGATTGTTGGTTTTGGCGGATTTCTTCTTCTTCGCAGTCGTCTTCTGTTCCCTGTTCCCTGCCTCCTGTTCCCTGTCTTCGTCGTGGGGGAAGTCGAGTTCGGGCTGGTCGTCGCGGCTGCCCTCAATGACGGGATAGACGAGGTAGGCCTGGCGGCCCTGAGCGACTTGTTTGCGGACGAACTCCCAGACCTCTGCGGCGTGCTCGTCGGTGGTGCGGCGGGTGACGATGGGCGTGCGGCCGGGAGGCATCTCGTCGATGACGGAGAGTTCGAGGTCGCCGTAGAGGGTGAGGGCGAGGGTGCGTGGGATTGGGGTCGCGGTCATGGAGAGGACATCGGGATCGCTGGCGA
>DAIRTY010000070.1:0-8644 GCA_036803645.1 Acidobacteriaceae bacterium
TATGGCCTGAGCTGACCTTCGACGATGGGCACAGTTCCGACGTTGAGATTGCCGCGCCACTGTTGCAATCGCGCGGGTTGACGGCGCGGTTTTTCATTACCGCAGGCTGGACGGGAAAGAAGCCGGGCTATATGGGCTGGGCGGAGTTGCGGTCGCTGCATGAGGCTGGGTTTACGATCGGCGCGCATGGCTGGTCGCACAAGCTGCTGACGCACTGCAGCGACGCCGAGTTACAGACTGAACTGGGTAAGTCGCGGCTTACTTTGGAGGAGAAGCTGGGGACCCCGGTACCTACGATGTCTCTGCCCGGCGGGCGCTATAATCGCCGCGTTCTGGCTGCGTGCGCGGAAGCGGGTTACACGCAGGTTTATACCTCCGTCCCACGGGCTGAGAGCCTGCCTTTGGGAGCTACGGTTGGCCGGCTGAATGTTGCAGGAAGTATGCAGCCGGAGTGGATTGCGAAGCTGTTTCAGCCGGATGGCCGTACCTTGCGCAGACTGGGCCGCCGGTACCGGATGAAGGAGGCGGCGAAGGCCCTGATGGGAGACCGGCTGTACGCGGGACTCTGGGCATTGGTGAGCCGCAAAGAGCCGGGGACCGATGGCGGCGGGGAAGGCGCGGAATGAAGGTCCTGCACATCATCAGCAGCAGCGGGATGTATGGAGCGGAGGCCGTGATCCTGAACCTGGCGCGCACGCTTCGGGATGGGCCGCATGAGTGCGTTTTGGGAGTCTTCTCGAACTCCGCAAATCCGAAGCATCAGCTCCATGAACTTGCCTTGAAGGAAGGCTTTGAGTCGCACCTGATCCCATGCAAGGGACAGGTGGACCGGGCGGCGATTGCGAGGATTCGGGAGTTAGTAACTCGCACCGGCGCGGATGTGGTCCACACACACGGCTACAAGGCAGACCTCTATGTCTACCTTGCGCTGCGCGGGCTGGGCGTGCCGCTGGTGTCGACCTGCCACACCTGGTATGACACGGATTTTTTCGTATCGATTTATGGGATGGCGGACCGCTTTGTGCTGCGGAAGTATGCGCGGGTTGTGGCGGTCTCGGATGAGGTGAGGCGGAGGCTGCTGAAGGCGGGAGTGAGGGAAAAGAAGATCCGCATGGTGCGCAATGGGATTGATTTACGCCCATTTGACGAGGCGCTTCGTTCGCATCGCAAAGACACGAGGCCCGAGCGCGCACTGGTTGTCGGACTGGTTGGGCGGCTGGCGTGGGAGAAGGGAGTCGATGTATTTCTGAGGGCAGCGGCGGAGGTCCTGGTTGAGTTTCCAGAGACGCGGTTCGTGGTGGTTGGCGAAGGACCGGACCAGGAGAAGCTGGAACAGTTGATCGATGCATTGATGATTCACGAGAGCGTGGAGATGCTGGGGCGACGGGAGGAGATGGCATCGGTGTACGCGTCGCTGGATGTGATGGTGTCGTCGTCGCGCCAGGAGGGGCTGCCGATGGCGATTCTGGAGGGGATGGCGAGCGGGCTGGCGTTGGTGGCGACGGCGGTGGGCGAGGTGCCGACGGTGGTGGTGGATGATCGCACCGGGGTGCTGGTTCCGGCCCAGGACGCGGGGTTGCTGGCGGCGGGGATTGCGGAGCTGTTGCGCGATCCCGCAAAGCGAAGGCGGCTGGGAGACGCGGCCCGGCGACTGATCAAAGAGGAGTACTCCGCGGCACGGATGGCGAAGGAATATCTGCGCGTGTATGAGGAGGCGATTGCTTCTTCGCCGGGAGGTGCGAAGTGAGCGCGCGCGGACGGCGGCCCAGTGTTTTTATGATGGACCTGCTTGCGACGGTGCCATACTACACGGCTTACCTCTCGAAAGCGCTACAGCGGGAGCCGGTGGATTTGACGGTGGGATCGATCACTTACTACCTCGATCCGGGTTGTTACTCCGACCGCGGCATCAAGGTTGAGCCGGGGCTGCTGGATGTGGTGGGAAAGTTTCGGCTGCCACGGCTGCCGCGCAGGATACTGAAGCTGATGGAGGGGATGGTGACCCTGTGCGCGCTGACAGTGAGGTTTTCCGTTTCGCCGCCCGATGTGATTCATGTGCAATTCCTGCCGATGCTGAGGACGCCGGTTCCGATGGATCTGTGGTTTGTGGAGTGCTGTCGCAGGCGCGGCTCGAAGATTGTGCTGACGGTACACGACCTGCTACCACACGATACGGGCGAGGAGTATAAGGCGACGTTCGACAGGCTGTACGGGAGGGTGGACGCGATCATCTGCCACGCGGATTCCATCCGGACGAGGCTTGCGACGGAGTTCCGGGTTCCCGAAGAAAAAATATCGGTGATTCCGCATGGACCTTTTTTCTACGACCTTCCGGCGACGGGCTGCGAAGAGACGTTGCGGAGCTTTGCGCTGGAGCAGGGCAAGGTGCTGGTGTTGTGGCAGGGCATCATCTTTCCGTACAAGGGGATCGATCTGCTGCTGCGCGCGTGGCAGCAGGTGGAGGCGAAGTGCGGCGACGCTTGCCTGGTGATTGCGGGAACGGGCGCGCCGGAGCTGTTGCAGGAGATTCGCGCACAGGTGAAGGGGCTGGGTCTGCGGCGGGTGAAGCTGCACTTCCGCTTTGTCACAAGCGAAGAACTGGTGGCGCTGTATCGCGCGGCGGACGTGGTGGTGTATCCATATCGCGCGATTACAACCAGCGGCTCGCTGGCGACCGGATTGGCGATGGGCAAGGCGATTGTGGCCAGCGATCTGCCGGTGTTTCGCGAGCTGCTGACGGACCGCGAGAACGTCCTGCTGGTTGCGCCGCAGGACTGCGATGCGCTGGCCGGGGCGCTGATTGAGTTGGTTCGGGATTCGGCGCTGCGCGAGCGGCTGGCGAGCAATGTGCGTGCGATGGACTTCGGCGATGAGTCGTGGCACGCGATTGCGAAGCAGACGATGGAGACGTATGAGCGCGTGTTGACTCTCCCCAGTTGATTCCGGCGGGGAGCGGGCGTGCAGTGGCCGCGCAGGACGACTTGCTATAGTTATTACCGAAATTCTTTCGTCATTTTCAGGGATGTTTCCCGGTTATGCAGGGTATCGCGCTATGAACATAATGCGGGGATTCTTCCCCTTCGACAAGCTCAGGGTCAGAATGACAGAATTCTTTACTGTGACTCTGGTGGTTATATGAGGGAAGGAACGACGTACATGAGTAACTCCTGGTTGGTTCGGTTTTTTGCGGTGGGGATGGGATGCCTCTCGCTCGGCTTTTGTGGAACGATCGCGGCCAACGCGCAGGGAGCCAGGACGCCGGCCACGCCGGCCGCGCCGCCGCCGGCCTGGATGGATAAATCGCTGGATGCGGACAAGCGCGCCGACCTGATGATCCACGAGATGACGCTGGACGAGAAGATCCAACTGGTGCATGGCGCGGGCTGGGGAGTGCTGCGCGCGGGCGCGCCGGTGGCGACAGGACACAATGGCGGAGCGGGCTTTGTTCCGGGGATTCCGCGGCTGCATCTGCCGGACATCAACCTGGCCGACTCGGCGGTGGGCGTGCGCATGGCCGCTCCGGAGAGCCGCTACGCCACGCTGCTGCCGTCGGTGATCGGCATGGCGGCGAGCTGGGACCCGGACGCCGCGTTTCTCTACGGCTCGGTGATTGGCCGCGAGCTGCGCGCGCAAGGATACAACATGTCAATTGGCGGAGGGATGGACCTGATCCGCGAGCCGCGCAATGGACGCAACTTCGAGTACGCAAGCGAAGACCCTATCCTGGCCGGAATTATGGTTGGCCAGGTGGCGCGCGGTGTGCAATCGAACCACGTGATGGGCGACATCAAGCACTACGCGGTGAACGACCAGGAGACGGGGCGCAACATTCTGAATGCCGTGATGGACAAGCGCACACTGCGCGAGACCGACCTGCTGGCGTTCCAGATCGCCATTACGATGGCGCATCCGGCGGGCGTGATGTGCTCCTACAACCACATCAATGGCGACTACGCGTGCGAGAACGACTACACGCTGAACCAGGTTCTAAAGAAGGACTGGGGATTCCAGGGATTCGTGCTCTCCGACTGGGGCGGGACGCACTCGACGGTGAAGGCCGCGCTGGCTGGGCTTGATATGGACCAGCCGGGCGACGATAACTTCTTCAGCGAGCCGCTGAAGCAGGCCGTGCTGGACGGGAAGGTTCCGCAGGCGCGCGTCGACGATATGGTGCATCGCATTGTGCGCAGCATGTTCGCGAACGGCGTGATCGACCAGCCGCCGATGCCGCGCAGCGTGGTCGATCCCTTCCGCGGACGCGATGACGCGCAGAAGATCGAGGAGGAGAGCCTGGTGCTGCTGCAAAATACGGGCGGAATTCTGCCGCTCTCTGCGGCGAAGACGAAGAGCATTGCACTGATTGGCGGCCATGCCGATGTGGCTGTTCTTTCGGGCGGCGGATCGGCGCAGGTGGACTCGCCGGGAGGAAACGCGATCGCACCCGGGCCGGGCAGCTCGCCGTGGGGAAGGGCCATCTACTTCCCTTCCTCGCCGATGCGGTATATCCGTGAGCAGGCCGCGGCGGGCACGCAGATCAGCTATGACGCGGGCACCGATCCGGCGCAGGCGGCGAAGGCCGCGGCATCGGCGCAGATTGCCATTGTGTTTGTGACGCAGTGGATGACGGAGGGGCAGGACTCGGCGACGTTGAGTTTGCCGGACAAGCAGGACGATCTGGTTGCGGCGGTGGCGGCGGCCAATCCCAACACCATCGTGGTGCTGGAGAATGGCGGCCCGGTGAATATGCCGTGGGCGGCGCACGTAAAGGGAATCGTCGAGAGCTGGTATCCGGGGATCGGCGGAGGAGAGGCGATTGCCAACATTCTGTTTGGCCGCGTGAATCCATCGGGCAAGCTGCCGGTGACGTTTGCCGCGACGGAGGACCAACTGCCGCACCCCAAGGTGACTGGCCTGACTGAGCGGACGGGCAATAACGCCGACGCCGTGACGCGCAATCAGCCGCGCGCCCGGCCCGTGGAGTTCCCCGTGGACTATAACGTGGAGGGCATGGCAGTGGGCTATCGCTGGTTTCAGGAGAAGAACCTGAAGCCGCAGTTCGCGTTTGGATTTGGGCTGTCGTACACGCGCTTCGCCTACTCGAACCTGAAGGTGGATGCGGATGCCCCCAACCATGGAATGAACGTGAGCTTTGAGCTGCGCAATACGGGAGCGCGAGCGGGCGACGAGGTCTCGGAGGTCTACGTCACACTGCCAAGCGCGGCGGGCGAGCCATTCCGCAAGCTGGCGGGATGGAAGCGCGTCTCGCTGGCAGCGGGAGCGAGCCAGACGGTGGCGGTTGCGCTTGATCCGCTGTATCTATCTATCTACTCGACGGAGAAAGACGCATGGGCGCGGCCGGCGGGCGATTTTCTGATCGAGGTGGGCGGATCGTCGGCGGAGCTTCCGCTGCACAGCACGGTGCGGCTGGCGGCCCAGTAGGGCGGTTCTCCCACCCATCGCGATAAAGCCGCGATGGATGGGGCACCCGGCCGCCCGATAACGTATCTTCACTGACCGAGGAATATTGAATTCAGACATACTATGCATGTGTATTTAGTGTGTATAATTCAATCAGGAAAATTACATGAACAGCCGTGACGTGATTCGTCGACTGATAGACGCTGGCTGGTTCGAGGTGACGCAGGTTGGCAGTCACAAGCAGTTCAAACATGCGACGAAGACGGGACGGGTGACAGTTCCCCATCCCAAGCGGGACCTGCCGTTGGGGACATTGAAGAGCATCGAGAAGCAGGCCGGAGTCAAGCTGCGGTAGGGCGTCGGTTGGAGGCGTGTCATGGAGTACATCGCGTATCTGCACAAAGACAAACGCTCGGACTACGGCGTGAGCTTCCCGGACTTTCCCGGTTGCGTGACGGCGGGCAAGTCGCTGGAAGAGGCACGCGAACTGGCGGTCGAGGCACTGACGCTACACATCGCCGGGATGATTGAGGATGGCGAGGCGCTGCCGGAGCCATCGACACTGGATCAGCTTGCACGCGATCCGGCGATGAAGGGCGCGGTTGCGTTTCTGGTGAGCACAGAGGCCCCCGAGAAGACCGTGCGCGTGAACATCACGGCAAGAGAGAGCCAGATCGAGGCAATCGACAAGCTGGCCCGCAAGGCGGGGATGACTCGCTCTGCCTACATGGTGCAGTCGGCTGTGCTGGGCAGCGTCAGAGAAGTTGCGCGTAGAGCGCGCGCGTCATTTCACTGAGATGCCCTGCGCCACTGCATTCCAGCCGCGGAGGGCGATCTCGGCGGGGCCGTGGGCGGCGGCGGATGGGTAGTCCACCTGGATGGTGCGCGACTCACCAGGAAGCAGCGAGACGTAGTTGTCGGAGTAGTACGCGGGCAGGATGCGCTGCTTGTCGCCGGCGTTGAGCAGAGTGAGCTTGTTCTCCAGGCTTACGACCGAGGTGGGATTGGTGAGTTGAATTGTCACCTTCACCATGTCTCCAGCGGTGGTTGCGCTGGCGGATGCCTTGAGTTGCGTGGGCGGAAGGCTGTTCAGTTCGCGGTAGGAGGCGGGCTTTGCGCCGAGCCAGTAGAGGTTCTGCGAGAGCAGCGCGCCCTGTGCATCGTGCAGCTCGAGCGAGATCAGGACCATGCCTTGCGCGAGGTAGGGCGCGAGGTCCAGATGCAGGCTTGATGCAGTCGAATCGGCGTCGATGTCCTTGCGGTCCGTGGCCTGAAAGAGCAGTGCGTTGGCCAGCGAGTAGACCTTCGCGTTGACGGTGAGGCCGGTGTGCGCGGCTGTGGTTGTGTTGACGATGTCCACGCGGTAGTTGGCCAGGTTAAGCTGGACATGCAGCGGCTCGCAGGCCTTCTTCACGCCATAGAAGGAGGCCTGGGTGTCGTAGTCGGAGCTGAGAATCTGCCACATGGTGCTGGGCCACGCGGGCTGGTTCATCCACAGCAGGCGGCCGCTGTTGGGCGTCCACAGGTTGGCGTTCATGCCCTCGAAGATGGCGCGGTGGTCGACGTAGTTGAGCATCTGGGCCTTGCGCTCGAAGTCTTCGAGGCTGGTGGGCGCGCCAAACTCCGCCTGAACCTCAGCCATGAAAGGGGCGACATCGCCGTTGCCGCTCTGGTGCCAGTCGTGGTAGGCCCACACGTCGTCGATGGGCCACTGGTCTTCTTTCGCGATGGTGCTCTGGAAGGACTCCAGCGTGGACATGGAGGGCGTGCCGGTCTCCACCGAGAAGCCGCGATTGAGCGTGGTGAAGTACTGCGCCGGAACCTGATAGCGATACGGCCCGCTGCCTGCCAGATTCACCGCGTTCGAGCTGGGCGAGTAGTAGCGCGTGCCGTCTAGCGTGCGCACCAGATTGTCGAGGCCGAGGTTGATGATGGGCTGGGGGACGCCCTCGTTGCGGCCGCACCAGACGACGATGGAGGGGTGATTGCGGAAGCGCTGGATGGTGTCTGCGGCGTTGGCCAGGAAGAGGGCGGGGTCCTCGGCCTCGATGTTGTAGTTCTCGGTGGACTCCCAGAAGTCGTTCCAGACCATCATGCCGTACTCGTCGGCAAGCGAGTAGAACGACTCTTCGGTGCTCTGGCCGACCCAGTTGCGGATGATGTTGAGGCCGGCGTCGCGGTTGAGGCGGAAGAAGGGCTCCAGGTGCTCGCGGGAGACGCGCTTGCGGAAGTCGTCCATGCCCCAGTTGCCGCCGCGCGCGGCGATGCGCACGCCGTTGACGCGAAGGACGAGGTAGGGCGCGGCGCGCAGGTCGGTCAATGGCTGGATTGCGGGCGAGTTCTCCGCTCCGGGCACGAGCGAGGCGACGTGCGAGCTGGCATTGGCGCGGCGCTCTTCGGGCATATTGGCCAGCTCGGCTGCCGGGGTCGGGATCTCAAGCATCCCCTCGTGGCTGACATCGACGATGGGAGTGGAGGCCTCAGCCTCGCGCGCGGCGGCGGGTGTGAACTCGACGCGGCGCAGATGGCCGGTGCTATCGAGCAGGCTCAGCTCGTAGCTGATCTCGCGCACGCCGAAGCGCACGTCTTTGGTGTCGGAGATGGAGCCGCCGGATTGCAGCGCCAGATTTACGGTGTATAGCTCCGGGCTGCCGTATCCGTTGGGCCACCAGAGACGCGGGTGGTCGAGGTTGAGCTGGGCGAACTCCGCCGGGGTGAGCTTGACGACGCTCTCGCCGGGAGGGAGCGTGACGCTCTTGCGCACGGCGATCTTTTCGATGGTGGCGACGAGGGTTGCATCGACCGGGGCGGACGAGAGATTGGTGACCGGGACGGCGATCTCGATGGCGGCGCGCGATGTGTCGTGGTTCTTGAACGTAGTGACGACCTGCGCGTCGCCGATCTTCAGAGTGCGTGTGATGCGCAGCGTGACGGGCTGCCAGATGCCGCTGTTGCGGTCGCGCACCGCGGGAATCCAGTCCCAGCCCTCGGTGGCGAGGAATGTGGGGCCGTCGAGCTCCATGGTGCCGCCGTTCTCGCCGGGCCCGCCGAGGATGGACTGCTCCTGCGGGATGCCAGGGTGAGGCGGCGGCGAGATGCGCACGGCGATGACGTTCTTCTCCTCCGGCTTGAGCAAGGAAGTGACGTCAAAGCTGCCGCGACGGAACGCGCCCTCGATCGTGCCCAGGAGCTTGCCGTTCAGCCACACCGAGGCCGCATAGTTGAT
>DAIRTY010000071.1:0-8587 GCA_036803645.1 Acidobacteriaceae bacterium
GCCGTGGGTGTAGAGGACGGCGTCGAGGCGGCGAAGGCGCTCGCGCACGGCCTGAGCGTGGAAGTCGGGGCCAGTGTCGATGACGACGTTGTGGCCTTCCCACGCAATGAGGACCGAGGGACGGGTGCGGCGGTTGTGCGGATTGGGCGGAGGCTCGCCGGGGCCGGGCGAGACCGCGGAGACGCAGACCGCACAGTCGCAGCCGAGCGTGGGGACGCCCATCGAGGTTCCGGTTCCGAGGAAGGTGAGGGTAGCTTGCATTGGCCTCTATCGGACGATGGTGGGGCGGCCGGGGGCAGCGGGGCCGGGTGCGCCGTGCGCGGGCGGTTGGCGGTTGGCGGCGGAGCGGGCGAGGGCCTGGGTGACTTCGAGGAAGCCCATGCGAATCTCGAAGAGAGCGTTATCCAATAGTTGAGACTCGACGGGCGTGAGGTTGCCCTTGGTTTTTTCGGCGACGATGGAGAGCATGTCGATGCTCTGGCGCGCGCCCATGAGATCGATTCGGGGCTGCTCGCCGGGCTTGGTTGCGCCACCGAGCTGCAGGATCGCGGTCATGTATATGGAGTGGACGATCTGCTCGAAGCTCATGGCAGGCGGATGCTCCATGCCGGGGTTGGCGGCGCGGACGGCGGTGTCGAGGTGGTCGGCGGTCTGCCGATAGGCGGCGTTGGCCTGCTCCATCTCGCTGGCGGTTGGCGGGGGCGGAAGCTCGGCTTCGACGGGTGGTTCGGAGGTGGTCTGCGGGGGCGGTTCGGGTGCGGCGTTGGGGGACTTGAACTCGATCGGCGGCTCGTGCGCGGGCGGGGCGGCGGGAATTGCACTCGAGGCGGAAACTTCTCGGGGTTCGCGCTCCGGGGATGGATCGGCATCGGGGCGCGGGGTCCCGTCGGAGGTGAACTTGCGGCGGTCGGTGACGACGAAGGGCTTGTTTTGTTCGGACATGGTCAACACTCTTTCGGGTGGCTCGGATTCTGTGATCTGGCTACGACGGAATACTGGGATTCTGCCTACGACTTCGCTCAGGGCAGAATGACGGGCAAAAACAGACAACGACGGAATACAGAGATTCTGGCTGCGCCAGAATGACGTGCAAAAACAAACAACGACAAGAACCAATACTGAGATTCTGGCTCCGCCAGAATGACGGCTTTCGTTGGGCTCCGCCAGAATGACGGCTTTCGTTGAGCTGCGCTCAGAATGACAATCTTTTTTTCAGAATGACAATCTTTTTTTCAGAATGACAATCATTTTTTTCAGAATGACAATCATTTTTTTCAGAAGCATTCAGGGGATTGCGTAGGGTAAGGCGATGGGGGTTGCGGTGCCTCCGGGGTAGGTGAGGATGAGGTTGCGGGCCTCGGCGTTGGCCAGGGCCTCGCGGCGGATGATGCCGAGGGCAAGCTGGATGGGCGCGGGTTGGTCCGGGAGCGAGATTGCGGCGACGCTGGTGAGTTCTGCGACGGGCGTGGATTCTACTTCGAGCTGCGTGCCGGGTGTGGGCAGCGGGCCGGTGAGGACGAAGCCGGAGAAGGCGCGGTGGACGCCGCCGCGCGAGTGAATGCGCTCGACGATCTCCTGGCCGAGGTAGCAGCCCTTGGTGAAGTGAAGGGCGCGAGTCTGGCTGGTCTCCTGCGGGAGGTTGCGGTCTGCATCGGAGTTGCGGATGTCTGTGCCGAAGCGGGGCGTGCCTTCGAGGATGCGAAGGTCTTCGAGGGACTCGGGCGAGGCGGGGACGGCTCCGGCGGCGATGAGGTCCGCGGTGAGCGCGGCGATGGTTGCGGAGTCGGCCCAGAGTTCGAAGCGGGGAACCAGCGGGCTGTGGGCGTGGATGAGATCGACGGCGGCGGCGCGCCAGGTGAGGGGAGTCAGTTGGAGAGGCTCTGTGGGGCCGGCAGAGAGGCCGATGGCGGCGAGAAGGCGGCTTGCGTCTGGGCCTGCCATGAGAAGGCCGCGGCGCTGGGCGGTGATGTCGGCCAGCTCTACGTCGTCCATGATGATGAAGCGGTCGAGGTGGGCGAGGAGCTTTGCGATCTGGTCGCGGCTGGTTTCGAGCAGGATGGAGTCTTCGAGCAGGAAGGCGGTGAGGTCGGCCTGGATCTGGCCCTGGGCGTTGAGCGCGAAGTTGTAGCAGCCTGCGCCGGGGGCGAGCTGGTGGATGTGGTTGGTGACCATGCCGTTGAGCCAGCGGAGGCGGTCGGAGCCGGTGACGCGGAGCCAGCCAGTGCTGTCGAGCGGCGCGATGGCGGCGGCGCGGAGTAGGGCGGCGAGGGGCGCGTCAGCGGATTGGAGCGGGGTGGTCATTTCGGAGGGTGCGCGGAACTGCGTACACTGTTGATTATAGCGACCGTGTACGCGGTTGCGCGGAGGACAGGCGTGGGTTTGCTGAGGCGGAAGGCCGGGTTGGCGAAGTGGCGCGGTGGGCTGCGTTTGCGCGGGCTGCTGACGGTGGTTGTGGTGATGCTGTGCGCGTGCGCGGGGCGCACGCAGAGCGCCTCGAAACCGGCAACGGCAGCGAGTGCGGCGACGGCTGCCCAGGGTGCGGCGACGAGTACGCAGGGTGAGGCGACGCACGCTCCGCTGACCAAGGCGCAGGCCAGCGAGTTGTTTCGCTCGGTGGACGAGATCCTGTCGTTTGCCAGCACGGACACGGGTCTGCCGATTGTGCATAGCGTGAAGCGCAAGTTGATTACGCGCGGTGAGGTGAACAAATATCTGCGCGAGAAATTCGACGAGGACGCGGGAGCGAAGCGCCTGGCGCGCGCGGAGATTGTGCTGAAGAAGTTTGGGCTATTGGACCGCGACTTCCACCTGCAGCCGTTCATGATCGGGCTACTGACCGAGCAGGTGGCTGGATTCTACGACGACAAGACAAAGACGGTGAACCTGCTGGACTGGATCGAGCCGGAGGAGCAGAAGCCGGTGCTGGCGCACGAGCTGACCCATGCGCTGCAGGACCAGCGGGTGGGGCTGACGAAGTGGGCGGTGGTGAGTTCGGTGGAGATTGCGAAGAACGTGCAGCAGGACAACCAACACATCCAGACGGACGAGGCGGACACGGCGCGCGACGCGGTGACCGAAGGGCAGGCGATGGTGGTGTTCCTGGACTACTCGCTGCGGCCCACGGGCAAGACGCTGGCGAACTCGCCGGAGATGGTGGAGCGGCTGAAGGAGACGCTGTCGGACACCAGCGGATCGCCGATGATGGCGCGCGCGCCGTTGCTGCTGCAGCAGTCGCTGCTGTTTCCCTACAGCGAAGGGATGAGCTTCGAGGACGCGGTCCTGGTGAAGGGCGGCAAGGAGGCTGCGTTCGGCGCGGTGCTGGCCAACCCGCCGAGTTCGACGTTCGAGATTCTGCACCCGGAGGCGTATATGGGGCACACGCCGGTCCCCGTGCTGCGGCTGCCGGACATCCATCCACTGATCGACGCCGAGTACACGCCGTACGACGTGGGCGTGATGGGCGAGTTCGACGTGCAGATCCTGACGGAGCTGTTTGGCGGGGATGCGATTGCGGCGGCGCTGACGCCGGAGTGGAGGGGCGGCATCTACTATGCGGCGCAGAAGCGGTCGGCGGTGACGGCGGAGGCGAAGGCATCGACGGCATCGATTGGGCTGCTGTATGAGTCGAAGTGGAGGAATGAGGACTCGGCGCGGTCGTTTCTGCGCGTGTACGCGGACGAGTTGCCGCGCAAGTACTCTGGGCTGGTGCGGCGGACCAAGGACGAGACGGACGGGAACGAGCAGGTCTACTCGACCAACGAGGGCGATGTGCTGCTGACGATCGATGGGACGGGAGTCTTCGTCAGCGAAGGGTTTCCGCTGGAGCTTGCGCGCAAGCTGCGCGACAGCATTGTGAGCGTGCAGTCGGATGGGCCTCTGAAGTTGGCGGGGCTGAAGACGCAGAAGCAGACTGGCCATTTCGAGACTGGGCTGCCGGGCCCGGGACTGTCGGATCCGGGACTGTCGGATCCGGGACTGTCGGACCCGGGACTATCGCTGGTGCGTCTGATGTCATCGGCGGGAGTGATGAAGGCAGCGATCGGCCTCGGAAAGTAGCGCGCCGGGACGATATACTTTGAATCGGCAGGAGTGAAGTTGCAGCTGGAAACGGTGCGCGCGGAGCGGACGGAAGAGGAGCGAGAGACTTGCAGACAGCGGAGATTGGCATCATCGGCGGCAGCGGACTGTACTCCATGCCTGGACTGACGAACGTGCGCGAGCAGTACCTGGAAACGCCGTTCGGCGATCCGTCGGACGCATTCATCCTGGGCGAGCTGGAGGGGCGCAAGGTGGCGTTTCTGGCGCGGCATGGGCGCGGGCACAGGATACTGCCGAGCGAGTTGAACTTTCGCGCGAACATTTACGCAATGAAGATGTTGGGCGTGGAACGGATTTTGTCCGTGTCGGCCGTGGGATCGCTGAAGGAAGAGCACAAGCCGACGGATTTTGTGATTCCGGACCAGTTCATCGACCGGACGTTCGCGCGGGTGGGGACTTTTTTCGGCGAGGGGATAGTGGCGCACGCCGGGTTTGGCGATCCGGTGTGCGCGACGGTGTGTTCGGCGATCGAACAGGCCTGTACGGAGGTTGGCGTGGTGGGCAAGCGCGGCGGGACGTATGTGTGCATGGAGGGGCCGCAGTTCTCCACGCGCGCCGAATCGAACCTGTATCGGAGCTGGGGCGCGGATGTGATCGGGATGACCAATCTGCAGGAGGCAAAACTCGCGCGCGAGGCGGAGATATGCTACGCGACCGTGGCGATGGTGACGGATTACGACTGCTGGCGCGTGGGGCACGACGATGTGACGGTCGAGCAGGTGGTCGCTGTGATGCACCAGAACTCGGACAATGCGGCGAAGGTGGTGAGGACGGCGGTGGCACGAATGCCGAAGGACCGGGGCTGCGCGTGCGCCAGCGCGCTGAAATATGCGGTGATGACGGACCGGAAAACGATTCCGCAGGCGGCGCGGGAGCGGCTTGGATTGCTGCTGGGAAAGTATTTGTAGCTTTATTTGTTACGTATACGGTTTTGACCGGATAAATTGCTTCTTAATGAGTTACATGTTTAATAAATTGCTTTAGTGTAAGTTACATATTCAAAATGTATTGCGGGAGCAGGATACAAATACGGGGATTCTGGCTGCGCCAGAATGACGTGCAAGAACAAGCAACGACGAAATGCGGGGATTCTTCGCTCCGCTCAGAATGACAATTTCGATAGAGAAAGCGGGAACATGGCGATTCTGGTGGTTGGATCGGTGGCGTTTGACAGTATTGAGACGCCGCATGGCAAGGTGGACCATTGCTTGGGCGGCGCGGCGACGTACTTTTCGCTGGCCGCGAGCTATTTTACCGATGTGCGCGTGATTGCGGTGGTGGGCGAGGACTTTCTGCCCAGCCATGAGGCGGTATTTACGGCGCGCGGGATTGATACGCGAGGCATCGAGCGGGCACCGGGGCTGAGTTTTCATTGGACCGGCGCGTACGCGGGAACGATGAACGAGGCCGAGACGCTGGGCACAGACCTGAATGTTTTTGAGAAATTCGAGCCGAAGATTCCCGAGGCTTATACCGACAGCGAGTATTTATTTCTGGCGAACATCGACCCGGTGTTGCAGGCGCGGGTGCGCAGCCAGATGCCGATGGTGCGCATGGTTTGCGGCGACACGATGAACTACTGGATCAGCGGCCATGCCGGGAACCTGGCGAAGGTGCTGCGCGATCTGGATGTACTGCTGATCAACGACGGCGAGGCGCGGATGCTTTCGGGCGAACAGAACTCGGTGCGCGCGGCGGAGCGGGTGTTGGCGATGGGGCCGCGGTCGCTGGTGATGAAGCATGGGGAGTACGGCGCGACGGGGTTCTTCGGGGCGCGTTCGTTTGCGGGTGGCGCGGTACCGCGGCCGTTCCGCGCGCCTGCGCTGCCGTTGGCCGAGGTGGTGGATCCGACCGGCGCGGGCGATTCGTTTGCCGGCGGATTCTATGGATACATTGCGTCGCAGCCGGAGCTGACGCCGGCGGTCTTCCGGCGGGCGATGTTCTATGGCGGCGTGATGGGGTCGTTTGCGTGCGAGCGCTTCGGCACGGAGCGGTTGCAGACGGTGACGCGCGAGGAGATTGACGCGCGGTTTGAAGTGTTCCGGGAGATTTCGCATCTTGACGCAGCGGTCTAAATCGGGACGGGCACCCTCGGGACGCACGATGACGGCACCGCGCGGACCGCTGGCCTTGCGTCTTGGGAGGGCTGGCGCAGGCAGGGCGGTTGCCACGGATTTCTATTCGGACGCGGTGCAGCCGGCGACGGGAGAAGAGATCTACGCCATTGCGATGGGCGCTGTATTGCTGGGCTTCATGGCGCTGATTGTGTGCTTCACGCGCGGGTACGCATTGTTGTATGGCGATGCAGTGGCGCATCTGGGGATTGCGCGGCGGATTCTGGACACGCCCAATCCGGCGCTGGTGCAACTGGGCGGGGTGTGGCTGCCTCTGCCGCACCTGCTGATGCTGCCGTTTGTGCAGAAGATGGAGTGGTGGCGGAGCGGGCTGGCTGGAGCGTGGCCTTCGCTGATCTGTTATGTGCTGGGCGTGGCGGGGTTCTTCCGGCTGTGCCGGCGGATGCTGGCTCCGCGCTGGGCGCTGGTGGCGACGGCGTTCTACGGGCTGAATCCGAACCTGCTGTATCTTTCGACAACGGCGATGACGGAGCCGCTGTTTCTGGCGCTGCTGATCTGGATGGTGCTGCTGACGGTGGAGTGCGTGGACGCGATCCGCGCAGACGAGCAATCGCGCGTGGCGCGGCGGATGATCTGGCTTGGGCTGCTGATCTTTGCGGCGGTGTTTACGCGCTACGACGGATGGGTGCTGGGCGCGGCGGCGTGGTGCGTGGTGACGTGGCAGTTGTGGAGCGCGGGCGGACTGTGGAGGCGCGTGGCACCGTCGTTTGCGGTGTTTACGCTGCTTGCGGTGGCGGGGCCGGTGCTGTGGCTCGCATACAACCAGCACTTCTACCACGATCCGCTGGACTTCATGCGCGGGCCTTACTCGGCCCCGGCGATCGAGAAGCGGACTTCGCCGCCGGGATCGAAGCACTATCGCGGATGGCACAACGTGGGGTGGGCGCTGCTGTTTTATACGCGCACGGCACAGGTGGTGGCGGCGGCGTGGGAGACCGGCTTTGCGGTGATGGCTGCGGCCATGGCAGGGCTTTGGATTGCGCTGCGGCGAGGGACCGCGCGCGCGTCGCTGCTGCTGTGGGTTCCGCTGGCTTTCTACGTTTATTCGGTGGCGTACGGGTCGGTGCCGATCTTTATTCCCGAGCTTTATCCGCACTCGTACTACAACGCGCGCTATGGGATGGAGATGCTGCCGGCGCTGGCGCTGTTTGCGCCGGTGACGATGGCGGCGTGGGAGCGGCGGTTTGCAAAGCACCGCGTTCGATCGGGAGATGAGGCCGCGGCCAATGCCGGTGCGGGGATTTCAGTGCGGCCGCTATTTCCGGTGGCGCTGGCACTGGTGCTGGTGAATTCGCTGGCAATGGTTTATGGGACGGAACTGGTGCAGCAATGCGCGAAGTTGATCGAGCGTCATCCGAGCAATTTGCTGGCGAACTACGCGCCTCCGCTGGTGCTGAAGGAGGCGCTGGTGAACTCGACGACGCGGGTACCGTTCGAGCAGAACCTGGCGCTGGTGCTGGAGGACCTTCCTCCGGGCGCGGCGATCCTGATGCAGGAGTCGGACCACATTGGGGCGCTCGAGGACGCGGGGATTCCTCTGCGGCAGACGATCAACGAGAGCGACTACGACAGTTGGCACGCGGCGTTAGAGGCTCCGGCGGAGCACGCGGCTTACGTGGTTTCGTTTGAAGGCGACGCGGTGTGGAAGGCGGTGGAGGAGCATCCCGAAGGCTTGCAGGAGCTGACGATCCTGTGCGGAACGGGGCAGCCTTGCGCGCGGGTTTATCAGTCGGAGCGATTTGGGGCGGTGGGCGCCGCGGTTGGAAGGTAAAGTACTTCGCGGCTGTTGTTGATTTTGGATTGAATGGGATGCTATCTTGAGCGGTAGGAATAATTCATACCGCTATTTGGAGGCTGTCTATGCCATCTGTCGAGAAGATCTCCATTGCGCTGCCGCCAGAGATGGTAGCTCAGGTGCGTCTGGCTGTCGATACGGGCGAGTATGCCTCGTCGAGCGAGGTGGTGCGCGACGCTCTGCGCGATTGGACGCATAAGCGTCAGCTTCAACAAAGCGGCGTTGCCGAGCTGCGCCGCCTGTGGCTGCAGGCACGCAAGGACAAGACGCCGGGGGTTCGACCCGGCGCGGTTCTGGACCAGCTTGAGCGCAAGTATCAAGCGTTGGCGGATGCGGCGGGCGCGACACGATAATGCGCATTGAACTTTCTCCGCTGTTTCAGTAGAGGAGACGGAAGTGGCAATTCTATTGGCGGGATGGAGTAGTCTGTTGCCACGCATTTGAATCGCTCTGGTTCGACGGAGCAGGGTTGATGCACACGGAATTGGAGCCATGATCGCAACATTACCGATTCACTTCAGCACGATTGAACAGATGGCGTTCTCACAAGGGGCCACCA
>DAIRTY010000072.1:0-8585 GCA_036803645.1 Acidobacteriaceae bacterium
TGCCACACCCCGTGGAAGTAGTGCAGCCGGTCGTTGGCGAAGAACACAATCCCCAGCGTATACGCCACTCCGCCCGCGCCCAGCCACATCATCCCCGGCAACGTGATCGCCGCCAGCAGCGGCCTCACGCCGAAGATAATGCACCACCCCATCATGATGTACACCGTCGCCGACGCCGCCGGAAACCGTCCCAGTGCCAGGCTCTTGAACACCACTCCCGCCACCGCTAGCCCCCACACCACGCCCAGCAACGTCCACCCCACCCGCCCGCGCATCGACACCAGCATGAACGGCGTATATGTCCCCGCAATCAGCAGATAGATCGCCGAGTGGTCCAGCACATGGAACACATGCCGCGCCCGCGTCCGCACCAGCGAGTGGTATAGCGTCGAGCACAGATACACCAGCACCAGCGTCGCCGCGTAGATGCTGCAACTCACAATCAGCCACGCGTCCCCGCGCGATGCCCGCACGATCAGCACCACCGCTCCGGCCAGCGCGAACGCCGCCCCAACGCCATGCGTAATCGCGTTGGCCAGAATATCGCCCAGCCGGTACTCCGTCTGCATGACTCCAATCCTATTCCCCGCGCTCTGTCAGAAGAGGTCGGTGTCGAGGCTTGCGATGAACGGCAGGCCGGGCATCATAAGCTTATGCAGCCGCCGGTCATGGGTCAGAAAGAGGTCTACACCCGCGCTCGCGGCGATGGCCAGGTGCAACGCGTCCAGCGACTTGACTCCGTGGTTCGCCCGCAACTCGGCGAAGGTCCGAACGCTCTCGCGCGCATACGGAAGCATGGTGACTGCATCCGAGTCGAAGAACTGCTCGATCGTATCGGCAGCCGCCAGGTTGTGCGCCTTCAGCGGTCCCACCAGAAGTTCGCTCAACACGAAGACACTGCCGCACAGCAGGTCGCCCCGCTTCTGCATGGTCGAATAAATCTGCTGCACGCGAAGGCTGAGTGCGTCGTTGTCTTCGAACCAGTAGGCGTGGATCATCGTGTCCCAATAAATCCGTCTCACCGGTCCCAACTCTCTCGCTCATGGCGGTGGAACTTCTCCGCTCCGCCAAGCTGCTTGTACGTTGCTTTCAGAATGCCGCGAAGATTGAGAAATGAGTTGGGGCTGTTCGTACCCGGATCGGGCGAAGAATGCGGCCCGGCAGGAGGCACAGGGTCAACTTTGTAGACGAAGGTAACCGTCGAACTCCGGCCGGAGGGTGGCCCCTGAATCTCTTCCAGAACCAGGTGGTTCTCTTTGAGAAACTTCCCCGACTTCAATGCATTGCAGATGATCGGAAAACGATTGGGGGGCAGAATGTTGTTTTTCACCAGAAACTTGCCAAATGCTCCTGAATGGATCTTGACGCTCGTTTCGCTGCGCCTCCGGGCCGGTGCGATATACCGCTCTGCCGCTGTGCGGCGGACCCTGTCTGTCGAGCCGTAGTTTGCCATCTCGATCACCTCTGGACAGAACATATCATAAATGTCTAATATGTCAAAACAAAAAATGTCAAAACATCCCCGATGATTTGCCAACCCACTCAAACTAGAACTGAATTCGTACAACCCTCACAAAAAAATTAGATAATCTCCAGCCGCGCTCTGTTGATAACATCGCCCCGCAGTCACGCCTCAACCTTGCGATAATCAAAGCATGAAGCGCCGCACAATCGGCCACTACGAATTACTGCGCAAGATCGGCGCTGGCGGGTCGGGTGTCGTCTACCTGGCCACCGACACGCTCTTGCAGCGGCCCGTCGTCCTCAAGCTGCTCAAGCGTGGTGCGCTCTCGCTGGAGCAGGTCCGCGCCACCCAACTGCGCGAGGCACGCCTGGCCTCGGCCATCGACCACCCCAACGTCGCCGCCATCTACGACGTCGGCGAGGCCCCCTCCGAGTCCGGCGGAAGCGCCGGCGGCAATCGGGAAGAGGACGAGGCCTACATCGTCATGCAGTACATCCCCGGCAAGTCCCTCGACAAGGTGATAGCCGAAGGCCCCGCCAGCCTGCAGCTCGCGCTCTCCGCCGGAATCCAGATCGCCGACGGCCTCTCCGCCGCGCATCAGCTCGGCATCTTCCACCGCGACCTCAAGCCCGCCAACGTCATGCTCACCGACGGCGGCCTCATCAAGATCCTCGACTTCGGCCTCGCCCGCCGTCTCAACCTCGACGAGGCCGACTTCGATCCCGCCAGTTCGGGCCCACGAACTCTTCCGCCCGCCGGGGCCACCTATACTGCCCGCGGCGGCACCATCGCATACATGGCGCCGGAGCAGTTCGTCACTGGCCGCTCCAGTGTGCAGTCCGACGTCTTCGCCCTCGGCCTCATCCTCTTCGAACTGGTCGCCGGACGCCATCCCTTTCACCGCGCCGACCAGCCCGAGTTCCAGACCATCCGCGCCACCCAGTTCTCCGATCCGCCCAGCCTGCGTGAGGCCGTCCCCGATCTTCCCGTCGAGCTCGAATCGCTCATCCTGCGCTGTCTGGAAAAACAGCCCTCGGCCCGCTTCTCCTCTGCCGCCGATGTGCGCGAGGGCCTGCGCACCATCATGAAGGCCCTCCAGCTCGATTCGGTCGGCATGCCCGGAGACTCCATCTCGCAACTTCCCGCGCAGGGCCGCCTTGAGCTCGAAACCCCCGAGGTCGAGAAGCGCGCCACCGGCATCCTCTCCATGCTCGCCGAGCGCTTCCGCGAGTCTGGCACGACCGCCGCCGCCAAGCACAACTCCATCGTCGTGCTGCCCTTCGTCAACTTCGGCAACACCGTCGCGGGCAACCCCGAGAAGACACCGTCCCCGCTCTACGGCTACGCCCTGGCCGATGCCATCGCCGCGCGTCTGGCCCGCATGACATCGCTGGTCGTCCGCCCCTCCAGCTCCTTGATGGCCATCCCCGCCCAGCAGCTTGATCCGCTCGCCATCGGCAAAAAGCTGCTGGTCCGCTTCGTCCTCGCCGGCAACTTCCTGCGTTCCGACACCGGCTTCGACCTCAACTGGCAACTGCTCGACATTCCCACCCAATCCGTCCGCGCCGGTGGCTCCATCAACGTCGCCTCCTTCGACCTCATCAGCGTGCAGACCGAGATATGCAACGAAGTCTTCTCCACGCTGCAGGGCTTCGGCGATCTGGAGAACCCCGCCGCAACCACCGACGCCGCGCGCGACGCCTCGCCCTCGCTCTCCCGCGTCTCTCTCAATCAGAACCTCTCCGAGGAGTACCTCCAGGCCCGCGCCGTCCTCTCCTCCTTCATCTCGCGCACCGGCTCGCTCGACGACCTCAACCGCGCCCGCGAGATGTTCGCCAGCGTCGTCCGGCAGGATGCGGACTACGCGCCCGCCTGGTCCGGCCTTGGCATCACCCACCTGCAGTACGCGCGCCACGGCCTGGGCGGACAGATGCACGTCCTCGAGGCCCGCCGCGCATTCGACCGCGCACTCCAGCTCGATCCCGGCTCGGTCGAGGCCAATCTCTACCGCGTCTACATGCTCCTCTCGCGCGGCGAAAAAGAGTCCGCCCGCCACGGCATCGAGCACCTCCTCCAGTCCGCCGCCAACGATTGGAACGTCCACCTCGTCGCCGGACAGACCCTGCGCATCGACGGCCTCTACGAAGAGGCGCTCGACCAGTTCAACACCTCGCTGCGTCTCAACCCCGCCAACGCCGCCATCATCTACAACCACCGCGCACGCGTCTACCAGTATCAAAATCAGATGGAACTGGCCGGCGAGGAGATACAGAAGGGCCTCACGCTCGAGCCGCGCCAGCCCCTGCTGCGAATCTCCCTCGGCTACCAGCAGATGCGCCTCGGCGATCTGAAAAGCGCCGTCCAGACCCTCGAGCAGGTCGTCGCAGACGAGCGCAGCCTGCGCATCGTCTTTCCCACCATCGCCATGTGCTACGTCCAACTGGGCGACCGCGCCAAGGCCACCAGCTTCATCCTCGAAGAGACCCTCGCCGCTGCCGAGGCCGACGGAGAGATGGCCTACCGCCTGGCGACATATTTTGCGGTGGATGGAGACGAGTCCGAGGCCCTCCACTGGCTCCGCCGCGCCATCTATCTCGGCAACGAGAACTACCCCTGGTTCTCCAAGAACCCCGCCTGGCGCAAATTGAGCGGTCACTCCGACTTCGAGCGCATCCTCGAAGACCTCAAAAAATCCTACCGCCGCAACCGCGCAAACTGGAAGCGCCTCCTCGCCCAGCTCCACGACTAGCCGCCCTTATTTGTGATTCCGCAGCTCTCTTGCTTGTCATTCCGTAGCTCTTTTGCTTGTCATTCCGTAGCGCAGCGGAGGAATCTGCTTCTGTCTTTCCCGGTCGTCTACTCCGTGCTGGCGCTTCCCGCGCCCGGCCTTGTCAGACGCGCGCTCATCGGGGTTACCCGCATCGGCTCGGTCAGGCTGAAGACGACGCCCAGGTCCTTGGGCAGGTCGGCCTGGCGGTCCTGCCTCATCCACACCGCCGTGCTCACTCCCGCGCCCAGGCCCGCGCCCACCAGCGCTCCCGGCAGTCCGCCCACCACCGCGCCCGCGGCCATTCCTCCGCCGGTCGAAATACCGACCGTCGTCGCCGTCGCCTTGGAATGGTCCTTGCGCAGGATCGTCCCTTCGCTGTCCACCTTGGTGTCGCCCCAGCTATTGGTGTCGATCACCCGCGCCGTCAGCATGTACCGCGAGCCGTCGGGCAGCGTCACCGTGCGCGCCTCCAGATGGATCGCCGCCGCCGCGCCCACTCGCTTGCCTCCGCGCACAAACGTCACGCGCCCCTCCAGCAGCGCGCCCGCCGGAACCACCACCTGCCCATCGCGCATCACCGGCTCGCTCACCTCGGCGCTGAAGCTCGTCCCAGCCTTGGTGGTCAGCGTGGACAGCTCCTCCATCAGCTTCACCTTCACCAGCGTCCCATCGGGAACTTCGCCTGGCCGAGACGCCACGCGAGTCACAATCCCCGCGTCCGAATTCTTCTTCGCCGCCGCATCTCCCGTCCCGCTCAGCAGTAGCCGGTCGGCTCGTCCCGCCGTCTCCTCGGTCACAATGTTGGCATCGGGATCGAAGGCCGCCGCATTCTTGCTGCTCGCCGCAACACCTTCGCTGCCAGCCGTCGGCGGCACCAGCTTCGCCGCAGTCGCTCTGTGGTTCAAAGCCGTCGATGGAGTTGATGCGGGAGCAGCCGCGGCAATCGCCGCCGAGGGCTTCGCCGGCAGGTCCGTCTTCACGGCAGGCGCGCTGCTGGCCGCATCGTCGGAGTCGTTATACGCGTCCGCCTGAATCACCGCCGGATCGGGCCGAGAGACGCCCGTCCGCTCCTCCTGAGCCGTCCCGCTCGCCGCCGGCCCGTTCTGCGCAGTCCGAGTAAGGTCAGCCCCGTTCTGCGCCATTCCCCGTGCGTCCTGCGCCGGCGCTGGCGTCGCAAACAGAACCCATGCCGCTGCCATGCAGACGGCTCCCGCGCCCTTGGTTCCTCGCACCCGGCTGATTCTCTCCACTCGATTCATCGCATCTCCCCCTCATTGGAACGCGAACAGTCTTCGCGACCGGGCAGCTCTCGCGCCCGCGCACCCATCTGCCGGACGCGTCGAATCGCATCCTGCGCGCGCCTCTCCATGCTCAGGGTAGAGTCTCCTGCCTCCGCGCTGCGCCGAAATCGCCGGCAGGGAATCCAGACAGCTAACAACCGCGCAATCGCCCGCAACTCCGCCTGCCGCGGCCTCTCGCGCACACAAGATTTGCTCGCGCGCGCAAGAATTGGGCAGCCCCTCCGCCGGCTGCCCATCCTTCCATCTTTTTCTATTGCGGATTCACTCTTGCCCCTACGAATTGATCCGGACGCCCATCACTCCAAACAGCGCCAGAATCCCGCTGCCTAGCAGGATCAGCGGGGTCGGTTCGGGTGCCACGGCGGGTAAGCCCCACACCCGCAGTCCAGCCTCACGGCTGCCGACGGCCTCCAGGCCATCTTCCGTGGATGTCGTTGGGTTCACGCCAACATTCAGCGCGCCTTCTCCGCTGATGCTGAACGCGTAAACATCGCTGCCCGCAGCGAGCGTAAGCGGCGACGACAGATACAATTCCACCCAAGCCCTCTTCGAGACCCCCGGAATCGCAATGTTGGTCAGAGTCGGATCCAGCGTCATGTCGTCGAATGTCTCTGAAAACAGCGTCGAGCCCGTCGTCAGATCGCTGATCGAATACGTCACCGGTGCGCCGCTCGGATCGCTCATGAAGAACGCAAATCCATCGATCGTGGTGTTCGCGCTCACCTGCACATCCTGGCTCAACACTGTATTGGCGTCCAGCACGACACGCGATGTCTCGTCCAGTCCAAGCACCAGCGAGTCGGCTCGGGCGAAGTTCGAAAAGCTCATACACGCAATAACAAACAGGGAGAGGTACAGGCAATGCTTCATTTGCATAAGGACTCCACGAGCCGGCGTTTCGATAGGACCCCTGTAGAAGAGGATCTCTTGATACGCCCCGGGGGTTTTCATCGGGTACAGCTTCGTCCCGTCTGTAGGTACAGCATCATCAATGGTTTTAGCCCCAAACCAGAAACTGGAGCCAACGAATGGGCCGGTCCATTCCCTCCCAAAATGCTGCGATGGATCTGTCCATTTCAAGCAACATACAACTTTGATTCCGTTCTCTGTCCCGGAATATAGGCCCGGCCAAAGGCAATATCAATGGATTGTTGCGCGGAATACCCGTCCATCGCTACAACTTTTGTGTTATCCCTCCATCTCTTCCTTCCCGGAAACCCCACTTTGCTAGAATCGAGAAGGTGAAGCAAACCGCTGTCGAACTCATCGCAACCATCCATTCCGCCGCCGGACCGGCCATTGCCGTAGACCGTCGCGCCAAACTCAACGACCGCCTGCAACACCGCGTCGTCGCGCAACAAAATGGCGTCCATTCCGCACCCCATAGCTTGTCTAACCCCATACCAACGGATTTGTCTTCCCATAGGAGCAATATGACCGAGATCGTCTCTATTACAGCCCGCGAAATCCTCGATTCTCGCGGAAACCCCACCGTCGAAGCAGACGTCACTCTCTCTGGCGGGGCCAAGGGCCGCGCTGCCGTTCCCTCCGGTGCGTCCACCGGAGAGCATGAGGCCGTCGAACTCCGCGACGGCGACAAGGACCACTACATGGGCAAGGGCGTCCTCAACGCCGTCGAGAACGTCGAGACCATCCTCGCCCCGGAACTCGCCGGCCTCGACGCATCCAACCAGCGCCTGCTCGACTCCACCATGATCGCCATCGACGGCACCGAGAACAAGTCCAAGCTGGGTGCCAACGCCATCCTCGCCGTCTCCATGGCCGCCGCCCGCGCCAGCGCCAATGCGCTCAAACTGCCCCTCTACCGCTACCTCGGCGGTGTCAACGCCTGCATCCTCCCCACTCCCATGATGAACATCCTCAACGGCGGCTCCCACGCAGACTCCAACGTCGATTTCCAGGAGTTCATGGTCATGCCCGTCGGCGCGGAATCCTTCTCCGACGCCCTCCGCTGGGGAGTCGAGGTCTTCCACACCCTCAAGGGCGTGCTCAAGAAGAAGGGATACAACACCGCCGTCGGCGACGAGGGCGGATTCGCTCCCTCCCTCAAGTCCAACGAAGAGGCCGTCGAGCTGATCCTCGAAGCCATCGAGAAGGCCGGCTACACCCCCGGAGAGCAGATCTCCATCGCCCTCGATCCCGCCTCCAGCGAGTTCTACGACAAGGACCGCAAGCTCTACGTCTTCAAGAAGTCCGATAAATCCGAGAAGACCAGCGAGCAGATGGTCGACTTCTACGAGGCATGGACCAAGAAGTACCCCATCGTATCCATCGAAGACGGCCTCGCCGAGGACGATTGGGACGGCTGGAAGCTCCTCACCGACCGCCTCGGCCACATCCAGCTCGTCGGCGACGACCTCTTCGTCACCAACACCGAGCGCCTGCAGCAGGGCATCGAGCAGAAGACCGCCAACTCCATCCTCATCAAGCTCAACCAGATCGGCACCGTCTCCGAGACCATCGAAGCCATCGAGCTGGGTCGCCGTTACGGCTATACCAGCGTCATCAGCCACCGCTCCGGCGAGACCGAGGACAGCTTCATCGCGGACTTCGCCGTCGCCACCGGGGCCGGACAGATCAAGACCGGCTCCGCCAGCCGCACAGACCGCATCTGCAAGTACAACCAGCTCCTCCGCATCGAGGAAGAACTCGGCGAATCCGCCGAGTTCCTCGGCATCGAGTCCCTCAACTTCCAGTAGCCCCCAGAAATGCCGTCATTCTGTTTTCGTTCGTCATTCTGGCGCAGCCCACACGAGTCGTCATTCTGGCGTAGCCAGAATCTCTGTATTTCGCACTTGTTATTGCCGGATGACCCCAGGTCTCAATTCTGAGACCTGGGGTTTTCTCGTCTCACCCTTTGCTTGTCATCCTGAGCGCGTCTTTCGAGCGCGAAGGATCCCGACGAAGCTCGTACCACCCCAACCCTCCACCCCTTTCTCCCATAAACTCCCAACCTCGCCGTTGCCTGTTCTTGTTCGTCATTCTGGCGCAGCCCACACGAGTCGTCATTCTGGCGTAGCCAGAATCT
>DAIRTY010000073.1:0-8449 GCA_036803645.1 Acidobacteriaceae bacterium
CGCTTGCCGCAGGTGTTGTCCTTGCCCGGCTCGCACCAGCAGTCGCGGCCCCAGTCGCGGTAGCTGTCGATCAACACCTGCAGGTTCAGCTTGTCGGTCAGCACCGCGCCGCCCTCGCCCATCGTGATGTGGTGCGCGGGATAGAAACTCACCGTCGCAATGTCGCCAAACGTCCCCACCTTGCGCCCCTTCCAGGTCGAGCCCAGTGCGTCGCAGCAGTCCTCAATCAGCCACAGCTTGTATTTCTTGCAGAACGCCGTCACCGCATCCAGATCGAAGACATTGCCCAATGTATGCGCAATCATTACCGCCTTCATACGCGAGCTGTACGCGGCTTCGAGCTTGGTCGCATCAATCTCATAGGTTGGCAGCGAGACATCCACAAACACGGGCACCAGCCGATTCTGAAAGATCGGATTCACTGTCGTGGGGAAGCCCGCCGCAACGGTCAACACTTCGTCGCCCGGCTTCAACTGCCGCGCGCCCAGTTTGGGAGATGTCAGCGCGCTCAACGCCACAAGGTTCGCGCTCGATCCCGAGTTCACCAGGCTCGCCGAACGAACCCCGACAAACTTCGCCAGCCGTCGCTCGAACTCCTTGGCAAATCGCCCCGTTGTGAACCATCCATCCAGCGCCGAGTCCACCACCGAGCAGATGTCTTCCGCCCCGATCACCTTGCCCGACACCGGCACCACCGACGAGCCCGCCACAAACTCCCGCGCGGGAAACTTTGCCGCGTGATACTGCGCCGTCAACTCAAGAATCTGTCGCCGAAGCTCTTCCGCCGTATCGCTCATAAGCTTTAAGAATACACACCCCGAGCGGCCATCCCTAACCCCGCATCATGCGCCGCGCCGGCCTTCATCCATGCCGCGCTCGACCGTGCCTGTCTGCCATGCCGCTGTCCGCCGGATCGCCTCCTCCAGCCCCACCGTCTCGCGCAACCCCAGCAGCATCTCCGCCCGCTCCACCGACGGTACATACCTCGCCGGCAGTGCGCCCGGCACTACCTGCTTCGCCACTCGAATATTTGTCGCGGGTGCAAGCGTCGCCGCAACACACTCCGCCAGCTCGAGAACACTCACGTCCCGTCCCGAACCCACGTTGATCGCCAGCAGCGCCGGCGCGCGAAACAGGATCGTCCAGAGCCACACCGCAAGGTCCGCCGCATATAGGTACGACCGCCGCGGCGTGCCATCGCCCGCAATCGAGATCGACCGCCCCGCCAGCACGTCCCCGATAAAGTTGCCAATCGCAAAGTGCGCGTCCAGCGGAAGATGAGGCCCGCAGAACGCCCAGCAGCGCGCAATCTTCGCCTCAAACTCCACGCCATTCGCCTCAGCAGCTTTTTGATGCAGCGCGCACATCAGCTCCGACGCCCGCTTCCCCTCCGCATACACGCTCGCCGCGTTCAGCGGGTCCGGCGCGCCATCATAGCTCTCCGGCACATGCGTCAACTCCGCCGGCTGCCGTCCATACACCGCGCCCGAGCTCGTCAGCAGAAACTTCCGCGCCCCGCACTGTCCGGCAAACTTCAGCGTCCGCTCGGTCCCCGCCAGGATCGTCGACAGCATCTCCAGCGGCTCTTCCGCCGCCTGCTTTGCGCTCGCCTCGGTCGCCGCGTGAATCACAAAGCGAAACTCGCCCGCCGGAAATTCAAAGCTCCGCACGTCGCCTGCGTGCAGCGTCACCGACGGATCGCCCGCCAGATGCGGGGCCTTCGCGGCGAACCTCGCCGGGTCACGCGTCAGCACCGTTGCCTGCGCCCCCAGCCCCAGCGCGCGGTTCGCGTGGCAGAAGCTCTCCACCAGCCAGCACCCGAAGAATCCCGTCCCGCCGGTGATAAAGACTCGCTCGCCGCGCATCTCCTCCCACATCTCTCGCGTCTGCGCAAGAACCAGATCGAGATCGACAATCGAAAGCGGCGCAGCCATTTCATCTCTCCGGTGGAATGGTTCGCCTAACTGGAGCTTGTCGCCAGAATGCCAACTGCTGCATCCGGCTTAGGAAACGACGGGGGATCTTCAAAGTTGATGCGTTCCAGTTCCACAACGTAGGGGCGGTTCTGCACCTGCGTGTAAATGGCCCCGATGTACTCCCCCATCACGCCCAGGAAGACCAGTTGCAGCGACGAGATGAAGAACGCTCCAATCAGCATCGGAGCCAGTCCAAAGCTGAAGGTAGACCAGAAAACCAGCTTGAGGACCAGGTAGGCCATGGCAATCAGAAACGAAACACTGGCCCCGAGGAAACCGGTGAGAACCGCCAGGCGAAGCGGAATCTTGGAGTTGCTGATGATCCCCAGCATGGCCATGTCATAGAGGCTGTACCAGTTGTTATTGGTGATCCCGAACTTGCGCGCAGGCTGGTCGTACATCAGCTTGACGGTGGGAAGGCCGATCTCGGCGATCATGCCGCGAAAGTATGGATACGGGTCCTCGAAGGAACGCACCAGCTCGATGACCTTGCGATCGTAAAGCCCGAAGCCTGTGAAGTTCTGGATCGTCTCGATCGAGGAGATGCGGTCCACCAGCCTGTAGTACTGCTTGCGCAGCCAGAACATCAGCGAGGCCTCTTCGCTGGTGCGCTTGATCCCCAGCACGCAGTAGGCGCCTTTCTCCCACTCGCGGACCATCTCCACGATCATCCGCGGCGGGTCCTGCAAGTCGGCGACAATGCTGATGACGGCATCTCCGCGGGCCTGGAAGAGCGCATGAATCGGCGAGCGGATGTGGCCGAAGTTGCGCGCATTCACAATGATCTTGACGTTCTTGTCCTGGGCCGCGATCGCCTTCAGAATGGCAACCGTATTGTCCTTCGAGCTGTTGTCGATGAAGATGTGCTCGTACTCGTACCTGCCGATCCCGGCCATCACCTCGCGCACCTGGTTGTAGAGGTTGAGGACGTTCTCCTCCTCGTTGTAGCAGGCCGTCATAATGGAGATGGTCTTCTGGCTCACGGCAGCAACACTCCTGAATGGCAGGCTCAAGTCTAGCTTAACCAAGCTCTGAATTCGTCATGGGTCTCAATCGGCACTGCACGGATCGGATTCGCAGACATTGCGATTCCCTCCCCGCCTACAGATAGCGGAAGACCTTTGCCGCTGTCGCCTCATCCAGATCGGGAGTCATGCGGTGCAGCGGGTTCGACTCCATCCCGCCCGATGCCGTCACCCGGCTGGAGATCTTCGGGAAGTAGGTCTGCATCGGATCGATCTTCACCAGAAAGGCTCGCGCGCCCACCGCGTTGAAGAGTTGCAGAAACTCCGGGTCGCTCTCAAATCCCGGCCCGATCCGCATCACGGGGATGTCGTAGGCCGCAAACAGCGGCTCCCAGTTGGGAATCCCCAGCCCGGTCTCGATGTCGCATCCCACATACCGCCCGCCGAAGTAGTTGCTCTGCGTCATGCGGATCGACGCATACCCGTTGTCGTCGAAGAGAAATATCTTCAGGTTCAGCTTCTGCGCCCGCACCGTGCCCAACTCCTGCAGGTTCTGCATGAACCCGCCATCGCCCTCCACCAGCACCGTCCGCCGCCCGCCCCCCGCAAACGCCGCGCCAATTGCGCCGCCGGTTCCATACCCCATCGACGCCAGTCCCTTGTTGCTCACAATGCGCTGTCCCAGCTTCTGCGCGAACGTCTGCATCATCACCGTGAATCCGCTCCCGCTGCTGCACGGGACCACCACATCGTCCTTCGTCGTCAACTGCGACAGCTTCTCCGCAAACACATACGGCGACAGGTACCCCTCGCCCGTATGGTTCACCGGCTCCACCAGTGGCAGCGCGGCCTTCACGCCGCGGCAGAACTCCACCCACTCCGCATGGCTTCCCAGGTCGGCGCAGGCCACGCCACGCAGCACTTCATTCGCATCCCCGCAGACTGCCATCGCCAGCCTGGGATGTCCCTTGGTCAGCTCCGCCCGGTCGCAGTCCACATGGATCACCTCGCCGACGGGCACAAACTGCTGCCAGTTGAAGCCCGTCTGCTGCAGGCTCAACCGCGTCCCCAGAGCCAGCAGCACGTCAGCCTGCTGCATCAGAATATTCGAGTAGCGCATCCCCCACGTATTCGGCCGCCCAAAGTACAGCGGATGATCGGCCCCGATCCGGTCCATCGCATTCCACGTCACCATCAGCGGAACGCCCAGCGCCTCGAACTTCCCCATCAACCCATCGGTCGTTGCGCGGTCCACTCCAGCGCCCAGCAGAATCACCGGCCGCTGCGCCCGCCGTAGCTTCTCAACTATCGCGGCCAATGCATCCTCGCTCACCGCATCGAAGCGCGCGCCCTCCGCGGCCACCGCTGTCGTCAACTTCTCCTCGTCCACCTGAGCGCCCTGCACATCCAGCGGCAGCTCGACGAACACCGGCCCCTTGCGCCCATGCACTCCGCAGCGAATCATCTCCGCGAAGGTCGCGCGATCAACCACCTTCTCCATCAGGATTGCCTTCTCTGTGATTGATCGTGCAATGGAGATCCCGTCAATCTCCTGTATCCCGCGCTGGCGAACCTCGCCGCGCGCGAGATCGGGGACCTTCACCTGGCCGCCAATCACCAGCAGCTCGCGGCTCTCCAGATATGCCCCGCCCATCGCCGTAACGATGTTGGTCAGCCCCGGCCCCGCCGTCACCATGGCAAACGCCTTCTTGCTCGTATGCATTTCGTTGAAGTACTCCGCCGCAATCCCCGCCGCAACCTCATGCACCACCGGAATGCACTTCATCGTGTGGCTACAGCTCTCCAACAGATGCATGGTGTTCCCGCCGGCCACAAAAAAACAATGAGTATAGCCAAGTTCCGCGAACCACCCGGCCAGCACATCGCTGTACTTCTTCATGAATACCTCTTCACAATCGTCTCCATCGCGCGCTCCACATCGCGCGTCACCTGTGCCGTCTTCTCAATCCTGCGCAGAACCACGTCGCCGTTCCCGGCAGTCAGGATCAGCGTAAAGTGCTGCGGCCCGTGCTTCTTGTCCGACCCGAACCGCTCGATCGCCTCATCCACGCTCATCGCCCGCAGCGGCGCCGCAAGGTTCGGGACCTCGGAGATCATTGTGTGAAGATGTTCTTCCAGCAGCTTCACGCGTGCCACTCCTGCGTAACTCACGCCCCGCTGCCGTTCGAACTCGTTCGCACACAGAATTCCCAACCCTACCGCAATCCCGTGCGACACCGCAAAATGCGTCGCCCCCTCGATGGCATGGCCGAACGTATGCCCGAAGTTCAACAGCAGCCGTTCCTTCTTGTCGAACTCGTCCTTCTCGATGAACCACTTCTTCGCGCTCAGGCTGTTGACGATCAGCCGCTCCAACGCTTCACTGCTCATCCCGATCGACGGCCCATACGCCACATGTTGCGCGAACGACTCCTCGCCCCGGCAGAAACATATCTTCGCCGCCTCGATCAGCCCGCTCGCCTTCTGGTCGTCGGGCAGCGTCCGCGCCAGCGCAGGGTCGATCAGCACCCGCTCCGGCGGATGGATCGTCCCCACCAGGTTCTTGTACGGCCCCACGTTGATCGACGATTTCCCCCCAATGCAGGAGTCCACCATCGCCAGCACCGTCGTCGGCATATAGCTCCAGCGCAGCCCGCGCATGTACACCGACGCGATAAACGCCGACAGGTCCTGAACAATCCCGCCACCCACGGCCACCAGCTCGGTCTGCCGGTTCGCCCCCGCCTTGCGAATCCTCTCGATGATCTCCGGCGACGCATCCAGCGACTTGTTCGTCTCCGTCGCCTCGATGAAGATTGCCTCCGCCCCGGCCCGCTCGAACACCGGACGGAAGAACTCGTCCGCTATGATCGCCGCCCCCTCAAATTGCTTCAGGCTGCGCTCAAACGATCCACTCTCGATCCCAACCGAGTAGCTCCCGGTTGAGCTCTCAATCTCCAACGACGATGCCAGTTCAAACGATGCGGACACGACTGTACCCCAGATCGGCTGCGATGAATTGTCCTGTAACCCCGGTGTTCTCCGCCCCGCACAGATAGCAGACCAGCGAAGCCACGTCCCTCAGTTGCGACAGCGCTCCGAACTGCGTCGCGCCCTCCAGCCGTCCAATCTGCTCCGCGCTCAGGTTCGCTCGGGTCATCGGAGTATCCAGCGCTCCCGGCAGCACCGCGTTGATCAGATGCCCGTCCTTGGCCAGGTCCGCCGCGGCCGACAGCACCAGCCCCCGGAGCGCCGCCTTGCTCACGCAGTAGGAGAGCTTGTTCTGTCGCGCCATCTCCTGCCAGATCGAGCTGATGACGCACAGCCGCGAACCCCGTTCCAGCAATCCAGCCGCCAGCAACGCCTGTAACGTCACCAGAATGTATGTGCAGTTCGCGTTATAGATCGCCAGATGGCTCTCCACGCTCACGTCGTATACGCTGTCGTTGCGGTTCGCGCCCTGCGCCCAGCACACGCTGGTGTAAGGCCCGGTCGGTGCCAGCGCCTCAGCCGAAAACCCAGCCTCCAGCGGGTCCGCCGCAATCCAGCGCACACCCTCGCGCGCATCCGCGCCAGCAGCTCCGTGCCGGCTCACCGCCGTCACCTGCCAGCCGCGCGCCAGCGCAGCGCCCAGGATCGCTCCCCCAATCGCCCCGCTGGCCCCAAATAACAACAGCCGCTCGCCGCCGTCTGTCATCAGCGGTTCAACACCGCCCAGCGCTTTTCCAGCATTTCAATGCGCTTGGCGTCCTCGTTCTGGATATGCCCATAGTAGTCGCGCTTGTTCAGCAGCCACAGCATCTCGAAGTGCACCGCATTCAGCAGCCCCTCGCCGATCTTCGCCTCATTCGCCGCCTGCGCGTCGAAGATCACCTTGCGCGTCTCGAAGCGCGTCAAGTGCAGCGCCACCAACTGTCGCAGCACCGGTATCGAATCGCTGGAAACTCCGCCGCCAACCACCAGATCGAGCCCCAGCTCCTTGCACTTTGCCGCGGTCTTCATCACGTACCCGGTCACCTCCTCGCCGTTGATCGCCTCCCGGCTCAGCCCGGCGGAGAGCGAAAAGTCCACCCGCCCAAAGACAATCCCCGATAGCTCTTTGGCCGCCTTGGTCCCCGCCGCCATCTCCTCCAGATGCCCAAACGCAGTGATCGTCTCCAGGTTGAACAGAAACTGCGTCTCCTCCTGCTCTTCCTTGGAATAAATCTTGCCCACCGCCTCGGCGAACTTGGTCAGCGCATAGGGGCTCTCCACCATTGGAGCGATGATGTAATCCACCCCGATCTGCTTGCTCTCGATCAGGTCGCGCATCGCCTCGCAGCCGCCGATCTTCAACCCCAGCTTCAGGTCCGACTTGCGGCAGATCTCCACCAGCCGAAGCAGCTCGTCCATCCGTGTGCCTTCGGCCTCGAACTCCGCCTTCACGGCAAGATACCCATACTTCTCCTTGCCGGCCTTCAGCAGCTCCAGCATCTTGCGCTCTCTGGTGTTCATATCTTCTCCTTGAATTTCATTCGTGCCGTAGATCGCGCGCGGTCGTCTGCACGCAAGAAAGCTGGCCCTGCCTGCGGACCGGTATTGCTGCCCGTGAAGACGTGCAAGGCAGAACCAGTGTAGTCGAGAAGGCACGCTTCGCCTACCTTTGTTTTCCCAAAATGCACAGGCTTCGCCTCGCTTCCCCTGCTCCCGCACGCCAAACGATGTCATACTGATCTTGTGGATCGCGGGTGCTACAACTCCCGCTGCTCCAAGTCTCGTCCAAGGATATTCACCCAAGATGAAAGCGGTCATCCTCGCCGGCGGTCTCGGCACGCGTCTCAGTGAAGAAACCTCGCTCCGCCCCAAGCCCATGGTGGAGATCGGCGGCCAGCCCATCCTCTGGCACATCCTCAAGCTCTACTCCCAGCAGGGCATAAACGACTTCATCGTCTGCCTGGGCTACAAGGGCTACATCATCAAGGAGTACTTCGCCAACTACTTCCTGCACACCTCCGACGTCACCTTCGACATCGCCCACAACAAGATGACCGTCCACAACTCCGTCACCGAGCCCTGGAGCGTCACCCTGGTAGACACCGGCGACGACTCCGGCACCGGAGGCCGCCTGCGCCGCGTCGCAAAGTACCTCGAAGGCGAAGAGGCCTTCTGCATGACCTACGGCGACGGCCTCGCCGATGTCGACATCCAGGCCACCATCGCCTTCCACCGCGCCCACGGCAAGCTCGTCACCCTCACCAGCGTTCAGCCCGTCGCCCGCTTCGGAGCACTCGGCCTCAAAAATAACCAGGTCTACGCCTTTCAGGAGAAGCCCAGGGACGAGGGCGGATGGATCAATGGCGGCTTCTTCGTGCTCTCGCCCAAGGTCATCGCCGAGGTCAAGGATGACCGCTGGATGTTCGAGCGAGAACCCATCGAAGCCCTCGTCGCCCGCGGCGAGGTGCAGGCCTACCCCCACCACGGCTTCTGGCAGGCCATGGACACCCTGCGCGACAAACAGCAGCTCGAAGA
>DAIRTY010000074.1:0-8445 GCA_036803645.1 Acidobacteriaceae bacterium
CCTTGTCATCCCGCAGCGCAGCGGAGGGATCTGCTTCTCCGCTGACCAGCAACCCGGCCGGAGCGGCAGACAGCAGTATCGGCCGTCGCGCAGCCGGGGTCCCCGGCGAGCGGTCTTTGCTCGCTGGGGTGGGAGCGGAAGAACCACCGCTTTCGTCGTTGCTCATAGCCCAAAGCCCACAGCCCATAGCCGAACCACAACCGGCAACCCTCCCCTCCCTCCAGGCCGTAGCCGCCGGCCCAAAACGAAACCGCCCCGCATCTCTTCGAAGAGATGCGGGGCGGTTGCACATTGAATCCAGTCAACCCACTCTAAAAATGGTATGCCACGCCGAGCGTCGGCATGGAGAGGACCTCATAGCGGCTTGTGACGATGTTGGGCTCACCGAAGGCCGGCGTCTTCACCAACAGGCCCCGGTACTCGACGCGAATGTCGAAGCTCGGGCTCAGCTCATACGCCAGCCCGCCGCCAAACAGTCCCGCCAGCCCCTTCGTCCCCTTGGTCCCCAACATTCTCGTCCCATTGTCAAGCACAGGCGTAAAGATCAGCGTGCCGCCTCCAGCCTCCAGAAACGGGTTAAACCGCTTGAAGGTCATGCCGAAGACATACGCGCCCGTGATCTCCTGCATCCGAGAGTGGATCCGGTAGCTGTAGTAATTGGTCAAGCCAGGAACCACAGGTGCGCCAGGAACGCATCCTCCACCAACGCAATACTTCTGGTTGTTCTGGATGAAGCTGTAGTTCACCTCCAGAGCGCTGTGCGGTGTCAGCATGAAACGGTAGCTGGTCAGCAGCCCCAGTGCGCCGGTTGAATTCGCCACCACAGCTCCAGGCCCGTGGATCGTGGGCCCGAACAGCCCGGTCCCGCTGAAGCTCACGTCCTGCCGGCTCTCCTGCGCAACCCCAACCGCCGCCGTCAGCATCAGCACACCCAACAAAATCGTCTTCTTCATTCTTCGGTCTACCCCTTCTTGTTCCTTCGCAACCCGGCCCCGGAACTCGGATGCAATGCTCCTCGCATCGCAACGAACACTGGCGCGGTCACTCCAAACATTGTACCTGTAGCCCGCGACTCGTGGGTCAACCCACCGCACAGAAAGGCCGGGGAGTCAAACAACTCCCCGGCCCTTCTGTCAAATCCTGGTCCGTAATTACTGTGGGGGTGCAGCAGGAGGTGCTCCGCCGCCGCCACGACCGCCCTGAGGCATCGCATCGTACTTGGTCGCCTGGTCAGCGGTCAGAAGCGCCTTGATCGCGGCGTGCTGTTCCGTGCGGATCGCGGTCATCTTCGTGCGCATGTCCGGGTCCTGAGCGGTCCGCAATGCAGTGATCTTCGCGGCATCGGCTTCGAGGATCGGCTTGATCTTGCTCTGCTGATCGGCAGACAAGGTCAGAGCTGTGGTCAGCTGGGCCAGTTGGGCATCCGGGGTCATTCCGCCGCGACCACCGCCGCCGCCTGCACCCGGTGCTCCGCCGCCCTGCGCCATCATCGGCACCGCGCATAGCGCGGCGCTACACAATGCCACAACGCCTGCGCGCATGACATATTTACGTAACATCATCATTTTCATTGGCTGCTCTCCCGTGTCGCTTCCGGCTTAATTCTCCGGCGGACAAGTCTAACGCTACAGACGCACAAACCGCCAGTACAGACGCACCAGGCCCCCAGATTTGTTTGCGCTTCGCAAACCAGATTTTCGTTTTCAGGAGGAAACGTTGCTCGCCAGCTCCGTCTCAACCCGCTCGCTCTGCCTGAAAGCAATAGGGATCGCCGTGTGTCGCGGCGTACGCCTCCACCACCTTCAGGAATGCCACAGCAACGTGCGACAGACTCGCCTGACGCCGGTACACCAGCCGCAGCTTGCGTTCCAACTGCAGCTCCCGTACCCGCACCCGCACCAGCGCACCGCTCGACAGCTCCGTCCGCACCGTCAACCCCGGCACCAGCGCCACGCCGTTGCCCATCTCCACAAACCGTTTGATCGCCTCCAGCGACGGCAGTTCCACTCCCATCCGAAGCGGCGTCTTGTGCCGCCGGAACGCCTCGATCACCTTCTGACGCTGCGGAGAAGCGATATTGTGTGCAATAAAATTCTCCGCCCCAAGCTGCCGGATCGAAACCTCGCCCGCCTTGGCCAGAGGATGCTTCGGGTTCACCACCAGGTCCAGCTCGTCGCGGTACACCACCACCGAGCGGATCGCCGCGTCGTCCGGCCGGAAGCTCAGCACGCCGATCTCCACCGAGTGTACCAGCACGTCGTCCGCGATGCGGCTGGCCAGCGACCGCTGCACAGTCACCTTGATCCGCGGGTTCCGCCGCCGGAACTCGTCCAGCAGAGGCAGCAGATACAGACACGTGTACTCGTTCGCCGCAATGTTCAGCCGTCCGCGATGCAGCTCTCGCAACTCGGCCAGCGCACCCATCGATTCCGTCCGCAGATTCAGCAGCTTCAGCGCGTATTCGCGCAGCACTTCGCCCGCGTCCGTCAGCGTGCCATCGCGCGACGACCGCTCCAGCAGCACCTCGCCCAGCTCCGCCTCCAGCTTGGCAATCGCCTGGCTCACCGCCGGCTGCGTGCGATGCAGTCGTGTCGCCGCCCGCGAAAAACTCCGCTCCTCCGTCACCGCAAGAAACATCTCCATCTGAAAAAGGTCCATCGCCGCACGCCCTCCCCGAGCGCAATCCTCTCGCTCGACCGCGAATGATTCAATTAGAAATAATAATACCTGTGCGAAACACTATAAGCCTGGGTTATTCTAATATCCAAGGAGCCGAGGTCGAACCCATGTCCGTGACAGATCCCCAGATCCCCCATGTAGTCCCGCCACAACCCGACCGCATCATCTTCTTCGACACCACCCTGCGCGACGGAGAGCAGTCCCCCGGATGCGTCATGCACGGCGACGAGAAGCTGCGCATGGCCCACCAGATCGCCGCTCTCGGCGTCGATGTCCTCGAAGCAGGCTTCGCCATCGCCTCCGAGGGAGACTCCGAATCCATCCGCAACATCGCCCGCGAAGTCGGGACAGCACGTGGCCCCATCATCGCCAGTCTCGCCCGCGCCAAGCGCGAAGACATCGAGGCCGCCGCCCGCTCCATCGAGCCCGCCGCGCGTGGCCGCATCCACACCTTCCTCTCCACATCCGACCTGCACCTCGCCGCCAAGCTCAAGATCACACGCGCCCAGGCCCTCGACCAGATCGCCGACATGGTCGCCCTCGCCCGCACCTACTGCGGCGACATCGAGTTCTCTCCCGAGGACGCCACACGCACCGATCCCGACTTCCTGGTCAAGGTCTGCGAGGCCGCCATTCAGGCCGGAGCCACCACCCTCAACCTTCCCGACACCGTCGGCTACTGCCTCCCGCAGGACTACGCAGGCATGTTCCGCATGGTGCGCGAACGCGTCCCCGGAATCCGCGGAGCCAATGGAGAAGACGCCATCGTCCTCTCCGCCCACTGCCACGACGACCTCGGCCTCGCCGTCGCCAACTCCCTCGCCGCCATTCAGGCCGGAGTCCGCCAGGTCGAGTGCGCCATCAACGGCATCGGCGAGCGCGCCGGCAACGCATCGCTCGAAGAGCTTGCCGCCATCCTCGTCACCCGCCGCGACCAGCTCCCCTTCTGCAACAACATCGTCATGAACCAGCTCTATCCCACCAGCCAGATGCTCGCCACCTGCATCAGCTTCGGCGCCGCGCCCAACAAGGCCATCGTCGGAGCCAACGCCTTCGCCCACGCCGCCGGAATCCACCAGCACGGAGTCATCGCCAACCCCCTCACCTACGAGATCATGACGCCGCAATCGGTCGGCGTACCGCACGACTCGCTCGTCCTCGGCAAGCACAGCGGCCGCCGCGCCCTGGAGCATCGCCTCGTCGCGCTTGGCCACAATCTCACCCACGAAGAACTCGACGCCGTCTACCACCGCTTCACCCAACTCGCAGACCGCAAGAAAACCATCTACGACCAGGACCTCATCGGCCTGCTCAAACCCGAAACAAAAGTCACCTCCCTTGCATGAAATTTGCAGTTGTCATTCTGAACGAAGTGAAGAATCCCCGTATTTCGCTGTTGTTTGTTCTAAATCGGTTCCATCGGTGTCAATCGGTGTTAAGCCTTTGCCCTTGCAGTTGTTATTTCAATTAGGAGTGTCATGCGTCTCAAGATAGCAATCCTCGCCGGCGACGGCATCGGCCCCGAAGTCACCAATGAAGCCGTCAACATCCTCAAGGCCGTCGCCGAGTTCGGCGGCCACGACTTCACCTTCGTCCCTCAGCTTCTCGGCGGAGTAGCCATCACGGCCACCGGCTCGCCGCTGCCCACCGCCACCCTCGACGCCTGTCTCGAATCCGACGCCGTCCTGCTCGGCGCGGTCGGCGACAAAAAATTCGACGCGCTCTCCCCGGACAAGCGCCCCGAGGCCGGCCTTCTTCAGATTCGCCACGCCCTTGGCGGCTTCGCCAACCTCCGCCCGTCCATCGCCTACCCCGCGCTCTCGGCCAACTCGCCGCTGCGCCCCGAGGTCACCGAAGGCGCGGACATCCTCTTCGTCCGCGAGCTGCTCGGAGGCCTCTACTTCGGCTCCCCGCGCGAGTGGAACAAGTCCACCGGCGAGGCATGGAACACCATGCGCTACACCAAGGCCGAGGTCGCCCGCGTCGCCAAGGTCGCCTTCGAGCTCGCCAGCAAGCGCCGCAAGAAGGTCACCTCCGTCGACAAGGCCAACGTCCTCGAAGTCTCCCAGCTCTGGCGCGCCACCGTCACCGAGGTCGCCCGCGACTTTCCCGCCGTCACCCTCGAGCACCAGCTCGTCGACTCCATGGCCATGCACCTCATGAACATTCCGCGCAACTTCGATGTCGTGCTGACAGAAAACCTCTTCGGCGACATCCTCACCGACGAAGCCTCCATCATCACCGGCTCGCTCGGCATGTTGCCCTCGGCCACCATCGGCGGCACGGTCAATCTATACGAACCCGTCCACGGGTCTGCTCCCGATATTGCGGGCACCGGCAAGGCCAATCCTCTCGGCGCAATCCTCACCGCCGCCATGGTCCTGCGCTACTCCGCCAACCTCGAACAGGACGCCGCCGCCATCGAGTCCGCCGTCCGCACCGTCCTCGCCGCCGGCCATCGCACAGCAGACATCGCACGCGGCAATACAGCCAGCCAGCACCTCGTCTCCACCACCGAGATGGGCAAACTCGTCCACCAGGCGCTCGCTCAATCCATCGACCAGCGCCAGTCAATGCACGCCGTCTAACCATTGACCCGTCGTCATTCTGTGCGAAGCGCAGAATCTCCGTATTTGTTCTTTCACATAATGCGCCGCCTCCTCCAATTCGCCACCGCTCTCCTTCTCCTGACCACGCTCGCCCCCACGCAAGCAGTCAAGAAGCCCAAGCCCGCGCCCGAAAGCGTCGAATGGATCTGGCAGTACACCCCGGACGACACCAACAAGGATGGCCGCGAGAACGACCTCCTTCAGGACACGCGTTTCCGTCCCTTCCTCGACCAGTTCCTAACCGCCCCGCAGACCTTCAGGAGCCAGCTAAGCAACGGCAAGTACAAGCCCCTCGCCGACGCCGCGCTCGACCTCCTCACCGTCCCCGGCAGCGTTCTCGCGGACGAGAATCGTTACATCGCAATCTCCGGCTGCGTCGTCCACTTCTGTCCCGCGCGCGGCCTGCTCTGGATCGATCTCAACGGCACACATCACCTCGTAGTCTTCGCCGCTATCGACTGGATCAAGGCAGACAAGCCCACTACCGATCCCGCCGCCGAATACACCCTCTGGATCTTCCCCAACGATTCCCTCAGCGGCGCGCAGCACCCTCCCGCCGCGCTCCTCAAATCCCTCGCCCGCTGGTCGGCCCAGCCGCTCCCCGGTACCAGTATCGTGCAGAACATCACCCGCGCCGTCCTGGTCGATCCCGACGGCACGCCCCACGAACTCGCGCCCTCCGCCCTCGGCGTCGCCCCACCGCCTCATTCGCCGTAGCTCATACCTCATAGCTCATAGCTCATAGCCGAATAAGTAAAACGCACTCAATCCGAAGGCAATCAAAATGACCATAAGCAACACGCCCCGCACCCTCTTCGAAAAAGTCTGGCAATCCCATCTCGTCGCCGAACCCTCCGGCGAGCCCACGCTGCTCTACATCGACCTCCAGCTCGTCCACGAGGTCACCAGCCCGCAGGCATTCGACGGCCTCCGTCTCGCCAACCGCAAGGTCCGCTGTCCAGACCGCACCGTCGCCACGGTTGATCACAACGTCCCCACCACCTCCATCGCCGACCGCCTGCACATCGTCGACCAGGTCTCCTTGCGCCAGGTCGAAGCCCTCCGCAAGAACTGCGCCGACTTCGGCATCGAGCTCTTCGACGTGCAATCTCCCTCGCAGGGAATCGTCCACATCATCGGCCCCGAGCTCGGCCTCACCAAGCCCGGCAGCACCATCGTCTGCGGCGACTCGCACACCAGCACCCACGGCGCGTTCGGCGCGCTCGCCTTCGGCATCGGCACCTCCGAGGTCGAGCACGTCCTCGCCACGCAGACACTCCCGCAGTCCAAGCCCCAGACCTTCCGCATCAACGTCGAAGGCGCGCTCCCCACCGGCGTCACCGCCAAGGACATCGTCCTGCACATCATCGGCCACATCGGCACCGCCGGGGCCACCGGCTGTGTCGTCGAGTACGCAGGCTCCACCATCCGCACCCTCTCCATGGAAGGCCGCATGACCATCTGCAACATGAGCATCGAGGCCGGTGCCCGCGCCGGAATGATCGCCCCCGACAACACCACCTTCGCCTACCTCAAGGGCCGCCGCTTCTCTCCCGGCACAAAATCTCAGGGTCGTCATTCTGAGCGAAGCTCAGAATCTCAGTATTTGTCTTCCTCTACCGTCGACGAATCCATCTGGAACGAAGCGGTCGCGCATTGGAAGACTCTCGTCACCGATCCCGGCGCAACCTTCGACCGCGAACTGACGATCAACGCCGCCGACATCACTCCCACCGTCTCCTGGGGCACATCCCCCGGCATGGTCACCGGCATCGACTCCACCGTGCCGCTGCCCGACCCCAACGCCAGCGAGGCCGACCGCAAGGCCTTCGACCGCGCACTCGAATACATGGGCCTCACCGCAGGCCAGCCCATCCAGCAGATCCCCATCGACTGCGTCTTCATCGGCTCCTGCACCAACGGCCGCATCGAAGACCTGCGCGCCGCCGCCGACGTCGTTCGCGGCTACAAGGTCGCCTCGACAGTCCGCACAATGGTCGTCCCCGGCTCGCAGGCGGTCAAGGCGCAAGCCGAATCAGAAGGCCTCGACCGCATCTTTAAAGATGCGGGATTTGCCTGGCGCGAGCCCGGCTGCTCCATGTGTCTCGCCATGAACCCCGACATGCTCTCCCCCGGAGAGCGCTGCGCCAGCACCAGCAACCGCAACTTCGAAGGCCGCCAGGGCCGCGCCGGTCGCACCCACCTCGTCAGCCCGCAGATGGCCGCCGCCGCCGCCATCACCGGCCACTTCACCGACATCCGCACCTGGAAATTCAAACCATAGCGCAGTGGATTAGTTTTTGCTGTCATCCTGAGCGCAGCGAAGGATCCCGATGAACCTTCGACAGGCACAACAGCTCGGAGCTTTCTAACCAGAACCCGTACTTGTTTTTTCTTCGAGGACCAAAGACATGATCGCCATCAACACACTCACCTCCGCCGCCGTCCCGCTCCCCCGCCCCAACGTGGACACCGACCAGATCATCCCCAAGCAGTTCCTCAAGCGCATCGAGCGCACCGGCTACGGAGAATTCCTCTTCTACGACTGGAACCGCATCCAGGAAGGCGCACAGGCCGGCCAGCCCGACCCCAGCTTCATCTTGAATAACCCGGCCTACAAGGGCGCGCAGATTCTCATCGCCAGCAAAAACTTCGGCTGCGGCAGCTCCCGCGAGCACGCCGCCTGGGCGCTCACCGACTACGGCTTCCTCGCCGTCATCGCCCCCAGCTTCGCCGACATCTTCTTCTCCAACGCCGGCAAGAACGGCATGGTCCTCGTCCGCCTGCCCGAGTCCGATGTCGAACTGCTCACCGCGCGCAGCACCGCAAATCCCGCGCACCGCATCACCATCTCGCTCGATGCCCAGACCGTCACCGACGAGCTAGGCTTCAGCGCAACATTCGACATCGACCCATTCCGCAAATATTGCCTACTCAACGGACTCGACGACATCGGCCTCACCCTCCGCCACGCCGCCGCCCTCGACGCCTTCGAGTCTCACCACAACGCCGCCTTCTGGCTCACCCCGAGGCCCGCAAATGCCTAACAAGATCAATTCAGCGCAGCAGCATAAGGAGTCAACGATGGCAAATAAATCGCAGAACATCCCCACCCTCACCGGAGCCGAAATCGTCTGGGCAACCCTCGTCGGCGAGG
>DAIRTY010000075.1:0-8286 GCA_036803645.1 Acidobacteriaceae bacterium
TGCTCCGCTTGATACAATTAATATATGGATCAAATCCATCGAGGGGCAGCTTTGATCGCGCGGAAATAAACTCCCGCCGCCCGCTTGCACCGCTCTTTCTCAACTGAATAAGCCGCACCGAATCAACATTTTATCCGCAACTCGCAGCGGATCAATCTTTTGCCGGAGCCACCCGCTCCAAAGCCTCTTTTTCACCCATAACCCTTATGTCCTGAATATTTTATCCGCAACTTCAACGCAATCAATCTTTTGGCCAACCACTCGCCACTCAACCGATTGATTCCAAACCACTTGCTCCTAAATCATTTATTATGTAAGTTTTCCCTGTGGCCACCACATAACAATCCACTTACGCACCAATCCCCGCCTAGGGGGGATGGCAGGGGGAGGGGGCGAACGCAAGACGAATTAAATGCGAAAAAACGCGCTCACTTCACCGCGCTCAGGATGACAGCAAGAACAGGCAACGGCGATATGATAGAGAAAGGTGCTGGTATCGGAGCGTCGAAGATGCGACAACTTTATACCATCGGGCACTCGTCCCACACGCCGGAGCACTTCATCAATCTGCTTCAGCTGCATGGCATCGAGGTGCTGGTCGATGTGCGCTCCGCACCCTACTCTCGATACACCCCGCACTTCGACCGCGAGTCTCTGCGAGACCGCGTGACCGCCGCTACAATGAAGTACCTCTACCTCGGCGATGCAATTGGAGGACGTCCCAAAGACGAGAGCCATTACGACCTCGACGGCCACGCGCGCTACGCCAAGGTTGCCGAAAGCCCCGATTTTCTCGATGGCATCTGTCGCCTCGAACGCGGAGCCGAAGGCTTCCGCGTCGCCATTATGTGCAGCGAGGAGGACCCCGCCAACTGCCATCGCCGCCTACTGATCGGCCGCGTCCTCGTTGAGCGCGGAGCGGAAGTGCGGCACATCCGCGGCGACGGGGAGTTGCAGACCGAGGCGCAGGTCGCAGCCGCCTCGGGTAAACTACTCGCCGACCCACAACCCGCTCTATTCGCCGACCTGGACGAGGACAAATGGAGATCTACAGCATCGGTTTTACCCAAAAATCGGCAGCCCAATTCTTCAATTCGTTGAAAGACGCAGGCATCCGCCGCCTGCTGGACGTGCGCCTCAACAACACCTCGCAACTGGCCGCCTTCGCCAAGCGCGACGATCTCTCCTTCTTCCTGCGCGAGATCTGCGGGGCCGCGTACGAGCATGAGCCGCTGCTGGCGCCCACGCAGGAGATGCTGGACGCATACAAGAAGCGCAAAGGCGACTGGGCTGTCTACGAACAGGAGTTCCTCACGCTAATGCGCGAGCGCCAGATCGATTCGGTGCTCTCGCCCGAGCCGTTTCGCGCCGCGCGGACAGCTCTTCTGTGCAGCGAAAATACGGCTGAGCACTGCCACCGCCGCCTCGTCCTCGAATACCTCGCGGACAAATGGGGCGGCATCACGATCCACCACTTGTAACGCACTGGCAACCTCCAGCAGAGGAGTATGGAGTTGCGAAAGACTATCGTCTGTCTCGCGAATAGCTACAAGCACGGCGGACGTTGCGTGGCCGGTGTCTGCCTCGACGACGGAGTCTGGATTCGCCTGCGCGGCGCGGCAGTTGACGGTTCGCTCAATGCCAGCGAGTCTGTCCTCGACGACGGCAGTGAGCCCCGCCTCCTCGACCTCATCGAAGTGGAACTGCACTACGCCATCCCCACCGACGCCCACCCCGAGGACTGGCAGATCGCACCCGTCGGCTGGCATCTCCTCCAGCGTCCCGCCGCCGCCGCGCAACTGCAAAAGATCACCGCCGCCGCCGACAAGGGCACCACCATCCTGCGCGGCGCACGCGATCGCATGTCGGTGGAAGAGATTCAGACCAAACCCCTGCAATCGTCGCTCGTCCTGGTTTGCCCGTCAGAGATCTACTGGTGGATTCGCGGAGAAGGAGACAAGCGAAGGAACCGTGCCCTCTTCCGCCACCATAACGTCACCTACGACCTCTCCGTTACCGACCCACGCTGGCTGGAGCGATTGAACCTGATGCCGGCGGGAATCTACCCCCACTCCACCTTCGCTGAAGCTGACTCCGAGACCTGGCTCACCGTCAGCATCAGCGAGGCATTCCACGGCTGGCACTACAAGCTCGTCGCCGCGGTCCTCGTGCAGGCAAAGTGAATGCAGGAAAGATGCGGCTATGGCAAGAGTAAAGGCACGGGCAAATGCGGAGATTTTGTGGGAGAAAGGGGTGGAGGGTTGAGGGGGTGCGAGCGGTATCGGGATCCTTCGCGCTCGAAAGACGCGCTCAGGATGACAGCGTAAAACAAACAACGACGAAGAACAGGCAACGGCAAAATGCGGGGATTCTTCGCTGCGCTCAGAATGACAGCGTAAACAGGCAACGACCAAGTGCAGCTATCGAGTGCCGAGGTGGCGGGTGACGAGGGCGGAGGCTTGCTGGATGGTCACCGGGTCGCTGCCGAAGTCGGGGAGCCAGTGCAGGGTGGAATCTTTGCGGAACCAGGTGAGCTGGCGTTTGGCGTAGTTACGATGGCCCTGCTGGGCGGCTGCGATGGCCTGTTCGCGGGAGATCTCGCCGCGCAGGAGGGCGGCGGCCTGAGCGTAGCCAAGCGAGGTGAGCTGACGGCAATCCGGGCCGTATTGAGCGAGGAGCTGGGCGGTCTCTTCGACGAGGCCTCCGCCGAGCGTGGGCGGGTTGAACGGCGGATCGAACATCTGGGCGGCGCGGCGGTTGATGCGGGCATAGAGTTCGGCGCGGGGCGGGTTGAGGCAGAGGCGGAGGATGCGGAAGCCGGTGAGCGGGTCGCGCGGTTGCTGCTGCCATTGGCGGGTGATGGGCTGGCGGGCGGCAAGCGTGACCTCGATGGCGCGGATGATCTTGGGGGCGTCGTTGGCGTGGATGAGGCGGGCGGCGGCGGGATCGAGGCGTGTGAGGATGCGGTGCAGGTGGGCCGGACCACGGAGCTGGACCAGATTGCGGAGTCTGGCGCGGAGAGGTTCGTGGCGGGGCGGCGCGGGGAAGAGGCCATCGACGAGGGCGCGCAGGTAGAGGCCTGTTCCTCCACAGACAATCGGCAGGCGGCGGCGCTGACTGATCTCGCGGATGGCTTGGCGGGCGAGGCGGCTAAAGTCTCCGGCGGTGCATGGAGCGTCCGGCGGAAAGACGTCGATGAGGTGGTGAGGGACGCTGGCGCGCTCGGCCAGAGTGGGCTTGGCGGTTCCGATCTCCATGCCGCGATAGACAGCGACCGAGTCGCAGGAGACGATCTCGCCGCAGAACTGCTGGGCGAGTGCGAGGGCGAGGGCTGTCTTGCCGCTGGCGGTGGGGCCGGCGACGACGACGAGCGGCGCGAGCGTGGTTTTAGTTATTGGGTCGGACATCAAGCCTCAAACAAATACAGAGATTCTGGCTTCGCCAGAATGACGACTTCAATTATTCCTGTCAAAAAATGTCCGTCGACCGAATCAAACAAGCGGTCTACCAAAGCCGCCACCAGCCTGTGGTGAAGACGCGATGGATGCCGGCGCGGAGGATTGCGAAGAGGATGGCGGCGAAGGCGAGGATGAGCAGGCCGCGGAGCTGGCGGCGGCGTACGAGTTGCGCATGAAGGGCAGATTCCGTGCGGGATTCATCGGCTTGCGGGACGGGCTGAGAGTCTTCTGAGAGCCGGGACATAGGTGGCTACTCCGGGAGCGGGATGTTGTAGAAGAAGCCTACGCGCAACTCGAGTTGCGGGCCGTGGAACTGCCTGGGAAGCGGCGGAAACTGGCCTTCGCTGGTGATGGCGTTCCATGCGGCGTGGTCGAGGGCGACATCGCCGGAGCGGGTTTCGAGGGTCATTGCGCCGATCTTGCCGTCAGACAGGATGGTGAAGCGGATGCCGACGGTTCCCTTCTTCATCAGCGGAGGCTGGACCTCTTCGGGGATGAGAGGGTCCCAGTTGCGCTGGATGTCGTGGTGGAGTTGACGCATGTAGGCGGAGAAGTCTACGCCCATGGTGTCTGAGAGGATGGTCGCGCCGGCCTGCAAGGGGCCTCGTGTGCTTGAGGGCGAGCCATAGCTGGCGCCTCCGCGGCCGCTGAGCGCTCCTCGCATGGCGTCCTGGATTGCGCCGCGTGCGCTCTGGTTTTGCGCGAAGTTGGGCTTTGGCTCGGCGGGAAGAGGTGATTCGACCGATGGTTGGGCGGGCTTTGGCTCGGCGGGCAGAGGGAGTTGTGGCTGCGCGACCGGCGGCGCGGCGGTGCGGGCTTCCTCCTGCGGCTGAACGGGAGGCTGCGGCGTGGGCGCGGCCAGGCGGGCCTGTTGCTGTAGCTGCTGCATGGTCTTGCGGTCGATCTGCGGATGCGGCGGGGGCTTCAGAACGGGCGCGCTGTGCTGCTGGAGAAAGGTCAGCTCCTGGTCATGTTGCTTCATCAGAGCGATGGGGTCGATGTAGCGCGGCTGATGCCAGAGGACGCGCGGGCCGTAAAAGAGGAACCAGGCAAGAGCGAGGTAGATGATGATGGAGATGTAGATGGACTCGCGGAAGCGGGCGCGGGAACGCTCGTCGTCGAGCGAATCGAGCAGATGGATGATCTCATGCTCCTCCAGTTCGCCGTAACGGCTGGTATGCAGCCTGAGAGACTGGCTTGCTGTGCCGTTTGCCTGGTTGGTGTCTGCGTCTCCCGTCGTCTCCGGGGTCTGGTCTGGGGCGCGGGACGGTTTGGGGAACAGCTCTAGGATGGGCATTGGCCAGGATTGGTGGGACGGTTAGCGGCTCTAGGTTAGACGGCGCAAACAAGATTCGGCGACGTCTATGGGTATAGACCCCGCAAAACGGCGGGATCTTCGCTTATTCCCTATTTTCTCACCTTTGACGACCCCCTTGGAGCAAAGGGAGCCGAATCCTGAGTGCCGTCGGGGGGTTGAGGAGCAGATGGATCGTGCTCAGTTCAAGCTGGACGTAAACTAACAGAGGATGAAAGATTCTCAGGGATTGCCGAAGATGGAGCTGGACGCGCCGGCACGCGCCTCGGTTGCGAGCGCACTGTTGCCGCCCGTGGTGTTAGCGAAGAACGCGCGGGTGGTGGTGCTGACCATCAGCGATCGCTGCTGCCAGGGCTTGCAGGTGGATCGCTCGGGGCCGACCGTGGTGGAGTTGCTGGAATCGGCGGGCGCGGATGCAGTGGTGCGGGAGACGCTGCCCGATGAGTTGGAGCAGATTGCGGCGGCGCTGCGTCGCCATGCGGAGGCGGGGGCGAACCTGATCGTCACCACGGGCGGGACGGGGTTGGCGGCGCGGGATGTGACTCCGGAGGCGACGCGGCTGGTGTGCGAGCGGCTGGTGGAGGGGCTGGCGGAGCGGATGCGCGCCGAAGGGATGAGGCAGACGCCGATGGCGGCACTGAGCCGGGGCGTCTGCGGAACGATTGCGACCTCGGCGGGCTGCACGCTGATTGTGAACCTGCCGGGCTCAGTGGCTGGTGCCGTGACATCGCTGGGGGCGATCCTGCCGCTGCTTGGCCACGCGCTCGACCTGCTGGCGGGACGGACGGCGCATGAGTAGACCGATAGAATCGAGTTGCCAGTGAAGATAGGACCGATCGCACTCCTGCATAAAGCCAGCGCCGTCGTCAGCGCAGCCCTGCTGCCGTTCGGCATCTGGGGTCTGGGCGGTCTGGCATTCATCGACGCGGGTATCTTTCCGATTCCGACGACGATGGACGGTGCGGTGATTGGCTATGTGGCCAGCGACCACCGGAAGTTTCTGCTGTACTGCCTGATGGCGGCGGTTGCCTCGGCCCTGGGCAGCCTGATTCCGTACTATATGGGGCGCGCGGGCGGGGAACTCTTCCTGCTGAAGCGCATCAACCGGGCGCGCTACGAGAGGATGCGGGACCGCTTCGAGGACCAGGAATTCATGGCCATCATGATTCCGGCGATGATGCCTCCGCCGATGCCAATCAAGCTGTTCGAGCTTGGCGCGGGCGTCTTCGAGATGAAGCCACTGTTGTTCGTCACGGCGATCTTCAGCGGCAAATTCATCCAGTTTCTGGTGTGCGCGCTGATTACGGTTTTTTACGGGCCTGAGATCGCGTACACCTTCAAGAGAGCGGTCCACGAGCACTCCGACATTGTGCTGGCGGTCTCGCTGGCGATTGGGCTGACAATTGCTGTCTACCTGCTGCGCAAGTTGTTCGACCGGCGGCGTGGCACGCAGTTTCCGCTTGAAGAGGCAGCAGAGATGGACGAAGCGGCAAGCAACGACGACTCTACACTGATCACCTAGAGCGGAATCAGAGCAGGTATACCCGGGGGCAATCCCTCCGAGTGGCTTTTTCCTCAAGAAAAAGCCACCTTCTATGCTCTTCGCTTGGGCACTGTTACTCTGGTTCCGCTCTAAGTACAAGGGAACAGGCATGAGCGGGGCTAGGCTGAAGCTGTAGCCACGCCCTTCCAATCAAGCTACAGGGGGTGGCTTCAAGCTGACTCGCACCCGATGTGCGGGTCAGGTGCGGTTGGCGCGGGGCTGGGCGATGACGAGGCCACGCGGGGTGGGGAGGAGGACGACCGAGATGAGGCCCTCGGCTTCCATCTTGAGGGCGGCGTCGCGGACGGTTTTGAGGTGGGAGCTGGCATCGTGCATGAGGATGATGCCGTGGGGGTTGATCTGGGGGAGGAAGCGCTTGACCTCGGATTCGCGGATGTCGAGGTCGGAGTCGGAGAAGAAGAGGTCGATGGTGCCCTCGACGTGCATCTCCAGGCTGGACTGGTTGCGCAGCTCGATCCAGGGAGCGAGCGGCGAGGCTTCGATGCGCGCCTTGGCCTTGGCGTAAACGACGGGGTCGAACTCGCAACTGATGACGCGGGCGCGGGAGCCGTCGGGGAGCGGGCCGTTGCCGGGCTGGCTATTTCTTTGCAGGCCGCGGGCGATCCACTCGGTGGAGACGCCGAGGAAGGAGCCGGTTTCGACGACGAGGCGGGGCTTGATGGTGGTGACGAGGGTGGCGATGAACTCGAGAACCTCGACCTCGGCGGTCATCGAGTCGATCATGCTCCAACGCTGGGGCTGGGGACACTCCGGGGTGGCGCGGTGATACTCCGGCTGCAACGATCCGGCGGAGCGCTCGTGCTGGAGCATTACCTTGTGCTCCTGCTTGATCTTCCTGGTGAAAAGGCCCATGTGGTCTACTTTATCGTGAACGGATGGGCGTGGGCGATGCAATTGGGGGAAGAGGATGAGCGGAACTGGAGATGGCAATGCGGTGGGCAGCGGATGGACGGCGGCGGAGATTCCCAGTCAGGCGGGACGGCGAGCGCTGATTACCGGGGCGAACAGCGGGATTGGCTACCACGCGGCGCTGGAGCTGACGCGCAAGGGGGCGCATGTGTTGCTGGCGTGCCGGGACAAGGCAAAGGGCGATCGGGCGCTGGAGCGGTTGCGCGCCGAGGTGCCTGCGGCGAGCGCGGAGGTGGTGCTGCTGGATCTGGCGTCGCTGGAGTCGGTGTGCGCGTTTGGCGCGGCGGAGCTTGCGCTGAGCGAGCCGCTCGACCTGCTGATTAATAACGCGGGGGTGATGGCCCCGAAGAAACGGCTGGAGACGAAGGACGGCTTCGAGATTCAGTTTGGGACCAATGTGCTGGGGCACTTTGTGCTGACGGGGCTGCTGCTGCCGGCGCTGGTGCGGGCGGCTACGGTTCGGTCGCAAAGGCCGCGCGTGGTAACGCTGGCGTCGATTGCGCACAAGCAGGGGCGGCTGAACTTCGACGATCTGCAATCGGCGAAGAACTATGGGCCGATGGTGGCGTACCGGCAGTCGAAGCTGGCCGACATGGTGCTGGCGTTCGAGCTGGGCCGGCGACTGCGCGCTGCCGGGCCGCCAATCTCCGGCGTGATGAGCGTGGCGGCGCACCCGGGCGTGGCCAACACAAACCTGTTTCAGGTGGGGGAGTTCTCGACGGCGGAGCGCGTGGTGCGGCGCGGATTCGGCGTAGCGATTGGCGCGCTGCTGAACAGCGAGGCGGAGGGAGCGGTGCCGACGCTGTTTGCGGCCACCTCTCCGGATGTGGTGGATGGCGGATACTACGGGCCGCAGGGCCTGCTGGAGATGCGCGGAGGCGATGTGGGACTGGCGAAGGTGGCTGCGCAGGCGCTCGACCAGGCAGCGGCGGCGCGGCTGTGGAACGAGTGCGAGCGGCTGACGGGTATCTCGCTGCTGTAAACATTAGCGGCGAAATGAAGGAGCCCCGGTTCCACTGGCAAACCCGCTACGCCTTTCC
>DAIRTY010000076.1:0-8176 GCA_036803645.1 Acidobacteriaceae bacterium
GTCGTACTGCGTCATGCAAACATAAAAAAGATTCGCCGGCACGCTCGCCTTCGGAATCTCCGTCTCCAGCTCCGCCGCCTTCGGCAGGTCGATCCCGCCGTTCGCCGTCAACCCGGAATTTCTCGCCAGCACGCGTGTAATCTGCCGCGCGCGGTCCGCCCGGTAGTTGAAGTTGATCACCACATCGTTGTCGCGAATCGGCCCCACGGCGTGCCCCGCCGCATCCACCACGGTAAACGGCGGAATAAACTCGTCGGTAATCCCGGTGTTGTACAGGTCCTTCACGCGCGCCACAGGGTCTGCGTACTCTCCGCCCGAAGGATGCCCCGTCACCATCGCGTCGAAGGCCTGGTGCTCCTTCTCCCAGCGCAGGTCGCGGTCCATCGCGAAGTAGCGCCCACTGACGCTGGCCAACTGCCCCACGCCAAGCTCGCGGAACTCCCGCTGCAGATCTTCAATGTAGCCCACGCCGCCGGTCGGCGATGTGTCGCGTCCATCCATGAACGCATGGACGTAAACGCGCTTCAGCTTCTTATGCGCCATCAGCTTCAGCAACCCATACAGGTGCCGCGAATGCGAGTGAACGCCGCCATCCGACAGCAATCCGATAAAGTGGACCGCGCTGTTTTTTTGCTGCGCATAATCCACCGCAGCCAGCAGCACCGGATTGAGCATCAAGCTCCCATCCAGAATCGCAAGGTCGATGCGCGTCATATCCATGCGCACAATCCGTCCCGCGCCCAGGTTCAAATGCCCCACCTCGGAGTTTCCCATCTGCCCATCGGGCAGTCCCACAAAGTGGTCGCTGGCATGAATCAGCGTGCTGGGAAAGTCCCTCAGCAGTGCGTCGTACACCGGCTTGCGCGCCAGCGCAATCGCATTTCCATTCGTCTCGGCCCGGTATCCCCAGCCGTCAAGAATCGTCAGAACAATCGGTTTCGCCATGTTGCCATTAAGAATACCAACCCCCGCGCATCACCGCTTGTGCGTCCGATCACTCCTGCCTGAGCATGTACTCAAAAAGAAGAGGCCGGACTGCAAATCGCAGCCCGGCCCCTGTTCCCTGTTCCCTGTTCCCTGCCTCTACGCGTAGCTTGAACCGCTGTTCATGTTCTTTGCTCCGCGCTCCTTGTTGATCTTCTCCATGTATCCGCCCTTCTTCAGCGCTTCCAGCGGCTCGCTGGGGAGCTTGTGCGCCTCGCGCCACTCCTTCACCATCGGGCGCACGTCGGTCCAGAACGCGCCGCGGAATACTTCCTCGGCATCCACCAGACTGCAAGACTGTTGCAGTTTGGCCAGCTTCGCCTGGTCCACCAGCGCTGCCTTGGCAAACAGCTCCTGCGCCGTCACCACGGACTGCACCATCGCCTCCATCTTGCCCTTCAGGTTGTGGCTCTGGTCGATCATGTACGCAATCCCCTTGACCGCCGGCGAATCGCTTACCAGAATCTCGTGGAAGATGCGGAAGAGTTGATACGGGTCGATCGATCCCAGCGTCAGATCGTCGTCGGCAAACTTCCGGTCGTTGAAGTGGAAGCCGCCCAGAGCGTTCAGGTGCAGCAGCCAGGTCACAATCTGTTCGATGTTGCAGCCCGGCAGATGGTGTCCCGTGTCCACCAGCACCTTGGCCTTCGGCCCGGCTTTGCGCGCCAGCGACAGCGCCATCCCCCAGTCCGCGATGTCGGTGTGATAGAACGCCGGCTCAAACGGCTTGTACTCCACCAGCATCCGCTGGTTCGCGCCCAGCGCAGCGTGCGTCTTACCCAGCGCCTCCTCCAGCCACTCAATGCGCTTGAGCATCGACTGCGTGCCAGGATAGTTCGATCCATCGGCCAGCCAGATCGACACGTCCTTGTTCCCCAGGGCCTTGCCGATCTCAACCGAATCCAGCAGGTGTGCCACCGCGTGCTTGCGGATCTCCGCGCTCGGGTTGGCAATCGACCCGTACTTGTACTCCTGCGCCTGGAACAGGTTCGGGTTGACCGCCCCCGACTTCACGCCATACTTCTTCTCCAGCCGCTTCAACTCCGGAACGTCGCCCTTGCCGTTGGGCAGGTCCCACAGCACATGCAGCGCCACCGACGGGCTGGCGCCGGTCAGCTTGTTCACCTGGCCCGCGTCCTCGAACTTCTCCTCCAGCGACGTAGCCGCGCCAGCCTGCGAAAACTTGCCGAATCTCGTCCCGGTGTTGGCGAAGCCCCACGATGGGACCTCGATCCGGAAACCATCCAACGCCGCAAACACTCGCTCCGTCGCGCCTGCGCCGGAACCTGAACTTCCCTTACCCATGACCTACCCCCTTGGTACAGCAATGATGGAAATATACTCCCTGCGCAAACACATCCGCCAACCGGCTCTTGCGGACATCCAGCGTCGCGAGGCTTTCAGAGAAAACCCGGCGAATTTAGTCACTGCCCGGCGCATCGCTATTATGTTAGTTTGTTTGATGGAGGTCAGGACTGAAATGGGCAAGTGGCAGGGAAAGATCGGCATTGTTGGCGCGGGCAGCGTCGGGGCGACCATCGCCTACGCATGTCTGGTAAAAGGAATCGGCAAGCACATCAGCCTGTATGACGTGGCCAAGTCCAGGGTGGACGCAGAGGTCCTCGACCTCAACCATGGAGTGCAGTTCGTCCCCATGGCCACGGTCGACGGCTCAGACGACATCAACGTCATGGCCGACTGCGACGTCATCGTCATCTCCGCCGGCGCCCGCCAGAAGCCCGGCCAGTCGCGCATCGAGCTGGCAGGAATCAATGCCGAGATGTGCCGCACCCTCATCCCCAACCTGCTCAAAGTCGCTCCCGACGCCACCATCCTCATGGTCACCAACCCGGTCGACGTGCTCACCTACGTCGCCCTCAAGGTCAGCGGCCTCCCCATCCACCGCGTCTTCGGCAGCGGCACCGTACTCGATAGCGCCCGCTTCCGCTACATGATCGCCCAGCATTGCGCCGTCGCCGTGCAGAGCGTTCACGGCTACATCGTCGCCGAGCACGGGGACACCGAAATCCCCCTCTGGTCCTCCGCCAACATCGGCGGCGTTCCCGTGCAAAGCTGGGAGATGCCCGGACATGGCCCGCTCACCGCCGACGACGAGAAGAAGATACTGCACGGCGTCCGCAACTCCGCCGAGATGATCATCCAGGGGAAGGGGGCCACCAACTACGCCATCGGCCTTGCCGGTTCCACCATCCTCGAGGCCCTCCTCTGGAACGAGCGCCGCGTGCTCCCCGTCAGCTCTCTGCTCACCGACTACCGAGGCATCAGCGACGTCTGCATCTCGGTCCCCTCGGTCGTCGGACACAAGGGCGTGGAGCGCCTGCTGCCCGTGCCCATGAATGCGGAAGAGGAGACCGGCCTGCGTGCCAGCGCCGACTCCATCCGCAACGTCATCCGCACCCTCGGCTTCTAGAGCATTTTCACTATTGCTGTAACGCAGGATGATATTGTCATTCTGAGCGAAGCGAAGAATCCCCGCATTTTGCCCGCAGCGCGATACATTACACCATCGCTGAAACTGCTCTAACGCGAGGTTTATTTCCACAACAGAATCCGGTCGGGATAAGATGGTTGCGCTTTCCGTTCTTATCCTTCACCGGAATTAACTTCCGCATCAGCGAGGCCACGTGGGATCAAATCTCTTTCTCGGCGTCATCTACAACCTGATCGGCGGCTTCGCCTCCGCCACCAACTTCATCCCGTTCCGCCAGATCAAGCGCTGGTCATGGGAGGTCTACTGGGTCATCCAGGGCTTCGCCGCCTGGATCATCGCCCCCACTGTGATGGCCCTCCTCTTCGTCCCTCACCTCGGGTCAATCCTCTCCGAGGCCTGGCACGCCAACCCACACAACATCGGACTCGTCATCCTCTTCGGCGCGCTCTGGGGCGTCGGCGGACTCACCTTTGGCCTGGCCATCCGCTACCTCGGCTTCGCCCTCGGATACTCCATCGCTCTCGGCCTCTGCATGGTCTTCGGGACCCTCGTCCCGCCCATCTACCACGGCCAGATTCTCGCCATCGCCCACACCCACTCAGGCCAGGTCACTCTCTTCGGAGACCTCATCTGCTTCATCGCGGTCGCGGTCAACGGCGCAGCAGGTCTCTCCAAGGAGAAAGAGATCGACCCGGAAACCATGATCGAGTCCGGCGAACAGAACTTCTCCTTCGGCAAGGGAGTCGTCATTGCCATCCTGGCCGGCCTCATGAGCGCATTCTTCGCCTTCGGCCTCGACGCCGGAGCCCCCATCGCCGCCATCACCAAACCCCACCTGATCGCCGCCGGCCGTCTCGACATCTGGCAGAACCTCCCCGTCCTCATCGTCATCCTCTGGGGAGGCTTCCTCACCAACGTCGTCTGGTCCGCCATCCTCATCTTCAAGAACAGCTCCTTCCGCCAGTTCGGCGGAGAGCCTGGAGTCAACCCCATGCGCGCCGCTCCCACCGCGGGCGACACTCTGGTCGACTTCGACCCACTCGACGCCTCCACCTACGACCGCATCGCACCCCATACCCTGGTCGCCAACTACCTCTTTGCCGCACTCGCCGGCATCATCTGGTACTTCCAGTTCTTCTTCAACTCCATGGCCAAAACCAAGATGGGCATCTACGACTTCTCCTCGTGGACCCTCCTCATGGCCTCCATCATCATCTTCGCCACCCTCTGGGGACTCCTGCTCAAGGAGTGGAAGGGAACCAGCCTGCGCACCAAATCTCTGGTCACCGCCGGCCTCGCCCTCCTCGTCGGCTCTATCCTCATCATCGGCTACGGAAACTACCTCCTCTCCCTCCACCAATAATGTATTTGTCCTTCTGAGAAAAATGTTGTCATTCTGAGCGCAGCGAACGGGGCCCCCGGCCAGCTTGCTGGCTGGGGCAGGAAGAATCCCCGCATTTGTCCTTCGGACCAGCAAAACGCCCCATCCTTCACACCGAAGAATGGGGCGTTTCACTGCCTTCAATAATCGCTTTGTCTACTGCGCCCCCGCAAACCCCCGCTCCCGCATCCACTTCATCAGCAGATCCGGCCACACGCTCAACTGCGCATTCCCCACTCCCAGTCCCGACCCATGTCCCCCATGCTGGAACAGGTGCATCTCCGCCGGAACCCCAGCCTTCACTAGCGCCTCATAGAACATCACGCTGTTCATGATCGGCACCGTTCGGTCGTCGGTCGTCGAAAACAGAAACGTCGGCGGCGTCTGCGCCGTCACATGCAGCTCCGCAGACATATCGTCCAGATCCGCCTGTGACGGCGCATCGCCCAGCAGAAACGTCCGCGAACCTCGATGCACATACGGGTCCTGCATCGTAATCACCGGGTACGACAGGATCAGGAAGTCCGGCCGGCTGCTCTCCCGCTCGATCGCATCCGCCGCCGCGGCGTTCCCCGCATCGAAGTGCGTCCCCGCGGTCGCCGTCAGGTGTCCGCCCGCCGAAAAGCCCCACATCCCGATGTGGTCCGCCGCCACGCCATACTCCGCCGCGTGCGCCCGCACCAGCCGGATCGCCCGCTGCGCATCGCCCAGCTCAATCGGATTGTGATACTTCGGCCCAATCCTGTAACGCAGTTGGATCGCCGCAATCCCATGCGCGTTCAGCCACGCCGCCACATCCGACCCCTCATGCACCACCGACAGATGTTCATACCCGCCACCCGGCGCAATCACCACCGCCGTCTTCGTCGGGTTCGACACCGGCAGCCACGCATAGATCGCCGGCTTGTCCGCGTCCGTATCGCCCTGCGCTCCCGGCGCTCCCTCCGGCCACAGCAGGGTCGGTGCCGGAGAATTCGTCGGCATCACCGCTGCCGGAGCCGGAGCGCGCTGCGGCCTCCCCGCCGCCGCCCCCCCCTGTGGCGCCGCCGTCTGCTGCGCCGCTGGAGCCTGCGCCAATCCCATCGTTCCACCCATCCAAATCGCAACCGCACTCACCAACAACAATCCGCTCCGCCGCATCTTCCCTCCCCTTCAAACTCCGCGCTCCATCCTACCCGCATCTTCGCCATCGAGTCACGTGGCCCGTCACTCCGAGCGTTCAGTTTTTTGGTTTGTCATCCCCGTAGCCGGGGGGCCCATCCTTCGCGTTCTTTGCGAAGGGTGGGAAGCAATCCCCAACTGCGCCACCGGCGCAAAGCACCGCACAAAGCTCACCCCCTCCTCAGTCTCAACGATGACTGACCGGCAGTCCGCCGGCACAACCACCGCACGCCCCATCGGCAACTCCACCGCCTCGCAGCCCTCGCCCACCACCACAGCCGCACCCGAAAGCCCCACCACGCACCCCGCCCCATCCACCGGCACAACCGCCTCGCCTCCCGCCGCCACGTCGTACCGGTCCACCACAAAATATTTCTGCTCGATCAGCCGCACGAACCCATCCATCGCCCGTGGCTTCACCTTGCCCGCCGCCGTACGCATCTTCAGCGCTCGCAGCCCCTGCTCCAGGTGCAGCTCCCGCCCCCGCCCGTAGTCGTATAGCCGGAACGTCACATCGCTGGTCTGCTGCGTCTCCAGCAGGACCACTCCCGGCCCGATCGAATGCACCGTCCCCGCGTCCACAAACACCATCTCCCCAGCCTCGACCGGAACCCACTCCAGCAGCTCCTCCAGTGTTCCCGCCGCAATCGCCGCCCGCACCGCCTCCACCGTCACTCCCTCATGCACTCCCAGCGCAATCGTCGCTCCCGCCTCCGCCTCCAGAACGTACCAGCACTCCGTCTTGCCTCGCGGCTGGCCCAACTCCCGCGCCATCGCATCATCCGGATGCACCTGCACAGACAGCTTCTCACTGGGAAACAGCAGCTTCACCAGCAGAGGAAACTCCGCGCCCCCGTCTTTATGGAGAAAGTCCTTCCCGACCAAGTCTTTCCCGCCCGCGCCCACCACCCGCTCACCCGCCTCCGCCGCCACCTGCGCCAGCGTCCGCCCCGCAAACTCGCCCGTCTCCACCACGCACTGCGGCCCGGTCAGCCACGCCTCGCCCACCGGCTGCGTCATCCCCGATATATCAACAGCGCTGTACCACGGCCGCAGGTCGCGCCTTCCCCACGGCCGCTCGCTGAACCACGGCGCCAGCCGGAACGGCCCCAGCCCGACTCTCTCCAACCCCTCACTCTCCATCTATCGCCTCAGTCGTCATCCTCACAGAAATGCTTGTCACTCTGACCCTGAGCTTGCCGAAGGGGAAGAATCCGCGCATTTTGTCTTTGCTCTTGAACTCAATCATCATCGTCCTTCTTGGCTCTCTTCTGCTTCTGCATCAACTGCGCCGGAACCTCTCGATCGCCCATCGCGTCCCGCCACAAGATTACATTCAGCTTCTGCGTGGGCGCCCGGTCCGCGTGCGTGAAGTCCATCTTCGCCGACTCCTTCGCTCCCACCGCCGTCGCCGCATTCGCAGTGTAGATCAACCCATTCTCACGGTTCGCGTAGTCCGCCGCAAACGGCCTCTGATCGCCCGCCCCGCTGAACATTGACCCGATCTGCGGTGCCAACGCATCATTATTATTCATCGGTGGCAGCCCCAGCAGTGTCTCCATCGTTCGAATCACGCTCACCGTGGTGTAGAACCGGCTGTCCACAAACGCACCGCCATCGGCCGCGCGCGGCGAGTATTTGCTCACCATCAGCGCAATACTGCGGTGTGCGTCCACGTGGTCCGCCCCGTTCTGCGCATCGTCCTCCAGAATAAAAAACGCCGTGTCGTCCCAGTACGCCGAGTGCGACACCGCATCCACCACCCGCCCGATTGCCAGATCGTTGTCCGCCACCGAAGACTTCGGTGTCGGCCCGCCCACCGTCGTCCCCGCCGTATGGTCATTCGGCAGCCGCAGCGTGATGTAGTTGGGCATCGTGTCCTTGCCCGCCGCGCGCTCCCCAACCCATCCCGCAAAATGCCGCAGAAAGATCTCCGCCCGAATCTGGTCCGGAATCCTCAGATTGAAGTCCGGGGCCTCCACCGCAAAGTGCCCCACCAGTTCCGGCTTGGTCGCCACATTCTTCGCAATCAGCGGAATCGGCCAAGGCCACTTGCTCACTCCGCCGCCCCATTCCTCTGGAATTGTCTCCCCCGGCTGAATCGCGGCCCGCGCGCACTTCGTCCCCTCCTGCACTGTCCCCACCTGCGGGTTCTCGCTCTTCTTCGCATCGCAGAAGGTCGATGAAATGTACTCGGC
>DAIRTY010000077.1:0-8147 GCA_036803645.1 Acidobacteriaceae bacterium
GTTCGGACGAGTCGCTGAATTACTCTTCGATTTTCTTTTTGTTGCGGGGGCGGACTTTGAACAAGATGGGCGCTCCGGTCGGGATGACGGCTTTTATTTGTGGGTATACCTACTCAAATACTGAGATTCTGGCTTCGCCAGAATGACGACGTCTGTGAGTGAATGTCGAACTGTACGCGAGAATGATGACGTTTGTGTAGGCTAGTGGTTTCGGCTGTGCCAGCGCATGAGGCCGGCTTTGCTACTTCTGCACGCTCGCGCCGGCCGGTTTATGCAGCAGATCGATCACGGCCTGATACAGCTTGTTGCGCATCTCGAAGCGGTCTTTGGCGCGCGTCACATAGCGCACCAGGATGTCGATGCCGGAAGCTGCCGGGCGCAGGTTCACCAACGGCGCGGCCGAGAGCTGTCCCAGCACATGCTGCCTGGAGACGCCCTTCCACTCCTTCTCCGCCAGCATCGCGTCCTTCTCCGTCTGCTCTAGGACTGCATTGTGGATTGCCTCGATGGTCTGGTACGATCCCTCGCCCTCCGGCACATTCACGCTGATCTCGTCCCACATCCACTGGCCGGTGGTGGAGAAGTTGAAGAACTGGCCGGTGACCGCAAAGCTGTTGAGGAACCGGGCGCGCCGGCCGGTGGGATGTCCCTTGTCCGTGCCGTTGCCCGTCTCCAGCAGCGTGGTGCGGAAGAGCCCGACCTCGACGACCTCGCCTGCCACGCCGTTGATCTCCACCCAGTCGCCCACGCGGATGCCGTTGCGGCCCATCAGCATGAACCAGCCGAAGAACGCCAGGATGAAGTTTTGAAAGGCCACCGTCAGGCCCGCCACACACAGTCCCAGGATGGTCGGCATCTGGCTGGGCGCGCCGAAGATGAACAGCAGCACCAGAAGCAGCGTCAACCCCTCGATAGCCAGGCTGACAACCGTGCGCAATGTATGTATGCTTCGCGCGTCCACAACGGCGCGGTCCACGGCGCGGTCCAGCAAGGCCTGCACCAGCCACCACACCAGCACCGCACCCAGCAGCAGCGCCGCAATTCCCGCCATCGACTGCAGGACCAGGTGCAGCACAATCCGGTGCTGCAAACCGATCTGCGCAATCCACTTCTCATAGACCGTGGAGAGCTGCTTCTCCGTGTCCAGCCGGTCTTCCAGGATCGAGTGGACCTGTTCCATCTCATGCACGCGCGCCATTCTCGCCAGCTTGCCCTTGGCGTCGGAGCCGCCCACGACTGCATCCGGCTGCGCCGCGCTGTTGGCCGCCGCGCCCGCATTCTCAGCCCCGATCGTCGTCGCCGCCGCTTTCGACTGCTCATGCAGCGCCGCGTACTGCGCAGTCAACGACGCGACGTCCGCATCCGTCTGCGCCTGCGCCTGCTCGATCGAATCCTGGCGGCTTCGTTGATCGAGCCACGCGCCAATCCGCCTCGCCAGCGTTGCAAACCGCTTCTGCGAGATCACGGCGGGCTCGCCCTGGCTATTGGCCTGCGAGTCGTACTTCTGCATCGACACCTCGCGCGCCGCCAACTCCTGCTGAATCTGGGCGCGCTTGTCCCCGCTCGCCCGCGCCAGGTCTTCGCTGGCGTCGTTGCTCTCATCGGTGTCAAGCTGCAGGCGCGCCTTCGCCACATCCAGATCGTCGTCCAGCGCAGCCGCGCCTCCCCGCTTGGCGGCCGCCTCCACCTGCGCGTTCAGTCCATCCACCGCCGCCTGGTCGTCCTTCACCCGCCCGGCCAGCGCGTTCACCTTCTGCTGAATCACCAGCGCCGGCCCGGCGAGCACATTTGTCTCCATCTCCGCCTGGCGCAGCGCCATGGCAAACGCCTGGTCCACCTCGTGGTCCGCCAGGCGTTCCGCCTGCCGCGCAAACTGCTTCTCCTCCGCCGCCACCGCCAGACCGGACAACGACGACGCCGTCTGCCACGGTTGCTGGTCCACCAGTCCCGGCTGGCCTCTGAGACGCGGCCGGCCCGACATCGCTCCCTGCGTCAGATAGCTCGCCGCCAGGCAAACCACCAGAACAGCCGCGGATGCACCCACCAACACAAACCGTCGTTTGCTCTTCTTCGCACGGGTGATTTCTACAAGGACCTTCTCCACATCGCTCATTCTTCCAAGCTACCTCTTTCCCGCTTGTCCGACAAAGGCGGTATCTATTGGATGCGGGTGAGGAAGCGCATGAGGCCGGAGGCGGGGGTTTCGGGGGCGAGGAAGAGGGTGCGGTCGCCGGCGACTTCGCCGGCGACGAGGCGTCCGCTGCGGACGGCCCCCTCCATGGTGGAGGGCCACTCGGTTGCGGTCCAGTCTCCGGCGACGTAGAGGCGTGGATACTCGGTGGTCTGCGGCGGGCGGTAGGCGTCGAGGCCCGGTGTGACGGAGAATGTCGCGCGGGCCTCCTTGAGCACGGCGGACTTCAGCAGGCGGGCCTGGCGCACGGCGGGGAAGAAGAGCTCGAGTTCGCGCAGGGCAGAGGCGAGGAGATGCTCGCGCGTCATGGCGATCTCCGGCCATGAGGCGCTGATGACCAACTCCAGGTAGCTGCCTCGCGACACATCCCATCCGCGGATTCTGGACTTGGCGAAGAGCCACTGGATGCGCGTATCGAGCAGAACGGCGTGGTCGATGTCGGCGACCTCGCGGTCGTACCAGAGATGGATTGTGGTGATAGGCGCGAGGACGAAGCGGTCGAACTGGAAGGGCTTGTACGCGCCGGGTTGCGCGCCTGCGCCGGCCAGCGTGTTCATGATGCGCTCGGTGTTGCGGAGGTCGGTGGCCAGCACGACTGCGCCGGTCTCAAGCTCAGCCTCGCCGGTGCGGACCTTCCATCGGCCCTCGGGCGTGCGAGAGATGGCATCGACGGCGGAGTTCAGGCGCAGATCGACGCCGAGGCGGCGCGCCAGCTTCACGACTGGATCGAAGAACTCGGTGAGCGGCTTGGTGGGAATGCCGAGGCGGCCGGCCTGCGGCGAGCGCAGAAAGGACTCGTGAAAGATCTTGCCCGCATACTTCACGGAACAATTCTCCGCGGTATCGTTGAGCGCACCGGAGACGATGGGCTCCCAGAAGTGGCGGATGGCGCGGTCGGTTTGATTGGTGCGCTTGAGCCATGCGGCGAAGCTCTCCGCGTCGCTTGCGGGATAGCCGCGCAGAAAGCGCACCAGGCCGGATGCGATGGTGGCCTTGTCTCGCAGGCCCAGCATGGGCGCGCGCAGGAAGCTGATGGCCTGGTGCGCGGGCGCAAGCAGGCGGCCGGGTTTGATCCAACTGCGGCGCGGATTGCCCGAGGCCGATGGTTCGAGAAAGCAAAGCTCGTCGTACCAGCGGATGGACCACTCCGCTGCCGCCTGTTCGAGCAACTCCATGAAGTTGGTGCAGCAGCCCAGGACGACATGCTGCGAGTCGATGGTCTCGTTGAGCGCGGGATGCGGGTAGGAGTAGGCGCGTCCACCGACAAAGCCGCGGCGCTCCAGCAGCGTCACCGAGGCGCCATCGCCGGCCAGTGCAACGGAGGCGGCAAGCCCGGCCACCCCCGCGCCGATCACGGTCACATCGGTGGTGCGCGCGTCGGCGGCGCGGCGGCGCAGATCGGACGCGCGCTTCACTCTACTACGCGGTTCCATACGGCCACGCGATTCCATGCGGCCATTGTAGCTCCACGCGCAAGGACGGCGAGCTTTTCGGCGGTGGAGAGGGCTACGCGCTCGCCGAAGACCTCCATCCTGCGTGCTGCGATGCGGGCGAGCAGGCGGTGATAGATGGTGACCAGGACCCACAATGCGGCGCGGCTGTCGCGGTCGATCAGCGGAGTGAGTTTGCCGGCGGCGAGATAGTACTTCTCGGCGCGGATGGCCAGCGTCGCCAGCATGGACCGCTCGCGCTCCGTCATGGCACGGCCGGCGGCGAGGCTGCGCAGCTCGTCCACCGACTCGCCGAACTCGTCGAGCAGATCGAGAGGGAGATAGACGCGGCCCCGCTCCACGTCCTCCTTCACGTCGCGCAGAATGTTGGTCAACTGAAGGGCTACGCCGGTCTGTTCGGCGAATATTTCCGCGCGCGCGTCTCTGTATCCGAAGATGCGGATGCAGACCAGGCCGACGACGGATGCGACGAGATAGCAGTAGCGGTAGAGGTCGTCAAAAGTCGCGTAGGTCTGAATAGAGTCGTTCATGTCCTCTGATCCCTGATCCCTGATCCCTGATCCCTGTACATCGAGGTCCATGGTGGTTCCGGCGACTAACTCTTCCAGCAGCTTGTCTGGAATTTCGAAGGCCCGTTGCGTGTCGCCGAGGGCGAGGAAGACGGGGTCTTCATTTGCCGATTGGCTCGAAGGCGTGCGTGAATTGCGCCAGGAATTTAGCCAGGAAGACATCTCTGCGCGGCGCGCTTCGATGGACTTCGATTCGTCGTCACTGATGTCGTCGGCGCGGCGCATGAAGGCGTAAACGGCGCACATTGCGTCGCTCTTGGGCCGCGGCAGGACGCGAAAGGCCCAGTAGAAGTTCTTTGCCTCGCGCCGGGCGATGGCGCGGCAGAAGGCGTAGGCCGCGGTCGTCCGCGCATCGATGCCGACCGCATCGCTCATGACGCTCGGACCCCAGTTGCGCGGCGCGTTCGCAGCTTGTCCAGCAACGCGCCCAAGAGCAGCATCAGCTTCCTGCGCCGCGTCACGACGGGCCGCCCGCGCAGTACATCGAATTTCTGCGCTGCAATGCCGTCGAGGATCGCCTCGCCGCCCTTGCGGAAGAGGTCGAGGGTGACGCGCAACTCGTCGTCCACGGTGATGTTGAGTGCGGAGCCCTGGTGCAGCATCGCACGGGTGCGATCTACCAGCGCGTGCATCATGGTGGCGAACTCCGGGGTGAAGACGCGGCCTTCGATCTGGCCCTCGGCCACGCCGAAGCGCAGCATGTACTCGGTGGGGATGTAGCGGCGGCCAATCTCCGAGTCGCGCACCGCGTCCTGCCAGAAGTTGGCCAGTTGCAGCCCGGTGCATATCTTGTCGGAGAGCAGCGCGCGCGGCTCGTCGCGGTATCCGCAGACCATCAGCACCAGGCGGCCCACGGGGTTCGCCGAGTAGCGCGAGTACTCGACGGCCTCGTCCCATGTGTCGTAGTGGGTCTTGATCTGGTCCTGCTTAAATGCGCGCAGCAGATCGTGAAAGAGCGACCGTGGGAGGTCGCAGGCGACGACGGTCTCGCGCAGCGCGACAAAGACGGGATGACGCGATAGGGCGGGCGCGTCATAGCACTGGTCGAGCATTGCGCCCCATGCATCGAGCAGGCGCAGCGAGGTCGCGGTGTCGCCGACCTCATCGCCAAGATCGTCCGAGACGCGGCAGAAGGCGTAGAGACTCTCGAAGTGCGGGCGCACGAGACTCGGCAGAAAGAAGGTGGCGACGTGGAAGTTCTCGTAGTGCGAGGTTGCAAGCTGGTGGCACCAGGCGCGCGCCTCGTCCAGCGTGGGCCGCTCCTGCGGAGTCAGATATTCCTCGGGCGCGCCGTCGAGCGAGTCGGCTGCGAGAGCATCGCCGGTCGCTGTCAAAGGCCCGCTCATTGCCCGGTCCCGCTGCCATTGGGAAAGATGGCGGTCTTGATGTCGCGGACCTTGTCCGCGCTGCGCGTTATCATGCGCGCGAAGACGGATGGAACCTCATCGAGCGCGGCGGTGCGAGTGATGAACTCGGCGGCTTTGAAGCGGCCGCCGGCGATGAGAGCGAAGGCCGTGCGCGCGGTCTCCGGCGTCAGGTGGAAGGTTGCCTTCAGCGTGATGTCTCCGTAGTGCAGGCGGTTGGTGTCCAGGCCGACGACGGTGCCGCTGGGCGGGCCGCCGAAGAAGTTCACCACGCCTCCCTTGCGCACCATGCCCACGGCCCACTCCCATGTGGCGGGGCGGGCCACGGCTTCGATGACAACGTCCGCGCCGCGGGTCTCGCCGGTCAGCTCGCGAACCGCGGCCACTATGTCCACGCCTTCCGTAATGCGCACCACATCGGTTGCCCCAAAGTGACGTGCGGCGGCGATCTGGTCTTCGCGCTTGACCACCACGATGACGCGTATGCCGCTCAGGTGGGCCGCGTGCATGAACATCAGCCCAATCGGCCCGGCGCCGATGACGACCATCGTGTCGCCAGCCTTTGCGCCTGACTGCTCGAGTCCGAGAATCACGCAGGCCAGAGGCTCGGTGAGCGCGGCGTGTTCCAGCGGCACATTCTCCGGTACATGCAGCGTGTTCTTTTCCACAATGCGCGCCGGAATGCGCATGTACTGGGCATACGCCCCGTTGTTGAAGAGCAGGTTCTGGCAGAGGTTCTGCTGATTGTGGCGGCAGAAGTAGCAGTCGTCGCAGGGCGCGGAGTTGAGCGGCAGCACGCGGTCGCCCACGGCGAACCGGGTGACACCGGCGCCCACCTGGGCGACTACTCCGGCCAGCTCGTGGCCAAAGACCACGGGCGGCTTCAGCATCATGGCGTGGTAGCCGCGGCGGTAGACCTTGAGGTCGGTGCCGCAGGTCAGGGCCGCGCCCACGCGCAGGAGGAGTTCGCCGGGGCCGATGGTGGGAACAGGAATCTGCTCCATGCGCAGGTCCTCGCTGCCATACAACACCGCCGCCAACATCGTCTCCGCCGGATGCTCAGAAATCATCCCACCATCTTCTCACTTTCAATGGCTTCGAGGCCATGCAGAAGAGCAGGGGAGAGAAGAGGAGGATTCCGCGCTCAGCATAACGCGTAAGGAACTTCGCGCAGCGGAATGGTTCGCGCATCTGATAACCTGAGCCACAGAAGATATGCCCATTCGGTCCCCAGACGTATTCATCAAGCAGCAGGTCGCCAGCGTGCAGGAGTACTCCGTTCTGGCGGGCAGGGCGATTGCCGACATCTTCACGCGCCCGCGCTACTGGGCCGACATCTTTACCCAGATGGACTCGATCGGCGTGGGTTCGATGCCCATCATCATCATGAGCGGGTTCTTCACCGGATGCGTGTTGGCGCTGCAGTCGGTGACCGCGCTGAAGCAGTTTGGCGCGGTCAGCATGACCGGATCGCTGGTCTCGCTCTCCATGGTGAAGGAGCTTGGGCCGGTGCTGACCGGGCTGATGGTCAGCGGGCGCAATGCGGCGGGGATGGCGTCGGAGCTGGGCTCGATGAAGGTGACCGAGCAGATCGACGCCATGCGCGCGCTGGGCACCGATCCGATCCGCAAGCTGGTCACTCCGCGCCTGATCGCCACCGTCTTCATGCTCTTTTTCCTGACCATCATCGCCGATGCGGCGGGCATCGCCGGCGGAGCCCTAGTCGCGGTCAACATGCTCGGACTCAACGCCAGCTCCTACCTGCACAGCTCCTACAGCAGCCTGGTGCATGGCGACATCGTGCAGGGACTGACCAAGCCGATCTTCTCCGGCTTCATCATCGCCACCGTGGGCTGCTTTTTCGGCATGAGGACCACGGGCGGGACGCAGGGCGTGGGACGTGCGACGACCCAGGCGGTGGTCGTCTCGTCGGTGTTCATCATCATCGTCGACTTCATCGTTACCCGCCTGATGATCGGCATCTTCGGCAGTTGAGAGCGCCCATGCCTGAAGAACTTCCCAGCCCCGATAGCAGTTCCACCACGGCAACCGCCGACGCGGTCGGTGATCGGACTGCCGGCGACGGGACTGCCGTGGTGCAGTTCGAGGACGTGTCGATCGGCTTCGATGGCAAGCCGGTGTTGCAGGAGATCTCTTTCTCGGTGGAGCGCGGACAGACGCTGGTGCTTCTTGGCCCGGCGGGATGCGGCAAGTCGGTGCTGCTGAAGCTGGCGAATGGACTGCTCAAGTCCGACTCAGGCACGATTCGCGTCTTCGGCGAGGACATCGACAAGCTGCGGCGGCGGGAACTTTACGCTCTGCGCGCGCGCATCGGCATGGTCTTTCAGGAGTCGGCGCTGTTCGACTCGCTCAACGTCGAGGACAACGTGGCGTACCGGCTGCACGAAGAGCGCGTGCCGGAGGCCGAGGCGCACACGCGCGCGGTGGAGGCGCTGAAGTTTGTCGAGCTGGAGGCGGCGATCGACAAGTTCCCGTCCGAGCTGTCGGGCGGAATGCGGCGGCGCGTCTCGATTGCGCGCGCCATCATAAGCAACCCCGATCTGATTTTGTA
>DAIRTY010000078.1:0-8045 GCA_036803645.1 Acidobacteriaceae bacterium
AACACAGAAGTAATGGGACAACTCGACAACCCACACCATGACGCATGAAGTGTGTACCAGCAGCACGAACCGGACTGGCAGGTTCGCGCGTAGCTCCTTATGAAGAAGCGCTACACCCTCGAGCAGAAGCACTGGGACTCGCCCGCCGACCACGCGATGCCCGAGCACACGCGCGTCCCCGCCAGCGTCTCCATCGGCAGCGTCCGCATCGCCCCCGCCACCGTCCTCGCTCCCATGGCCGGCGTCACAGACACCGTCTTCCGCCGCTTCATCAAGAACGCCAGCCTCTTTTCTACAGCTCCAACTCCCTCGCAAAATCCTTTGTCATCCCGTAGCACAGAAGATTTGTCATTCCGTAGCGAAGCGGAGGAATCTGCTTCTCTCGGCAGCCAAATCGAGACCCCCACCACCAACCAGCAATCCGGCTGCGGCCTCATCATGACCGAATTCACCTCCGCCGACGGCCTCTCCCGCACCCGCGAATCCAAGCGCAAGCGCTACCTCACCTACTACGACGACGAGCACCCCATCTCCGCGCAGCTCTTCGGCTCCAACCCCGCCTCGCTCGCCGAATCCGCGCGCATCGTCCAGGACTGCGGCTTCGACCTCGTCGATCTCAACCTCGGCTGTCCCGCCAAGCGCGTCGTCAGTTGCAACGGAGGCTCCGGCCTGCTGCGCGATCTCCCGCTCATCGAAACCATCTTCCGCGCCATCCGCGCCGCCGTCTCCATCCCCTTCACCGTCAAGTTCCGCATGGGATGGAACGACGCAGAGATCGTCTGCGTAGACCTCGCCCGCCTCGCCCAGGACTGCGGCCTCGACGCCGTCGCCCTCCACGCCCGCACCCGCGAGGACGGCTACACCGGCCAGGCCCGCTGGCAGTACATCGCCGCCGTCAAGGACGCCGTCCGCATCCCCGTCATCGGCAACGGAGACATCCGCACGCCCCAGGATGCCGCCGCCATGGTCCACGCCACCGGCTGCGACGCCATCATGATCGGCCGCGGCGCGCCCGCCAACCCCTGGATCTTCCGCCAGATCGCCCAGTACACCGCCAGCAAGGAAGCCACCGGCGTCGGCGCCTACGACATTCCGACAGATACAGATCGTTACCGCATGATCCGCACCTACTTCCAGATGCTCGTCGATGAGATCGCCCTGGAAGATGCCGCCGAGGCCGCGCGCGCCGCCGCCATCATCGCCTCCGGCCAGGTTGCTCGCGACCTCCGCCAGCGCGACGCCATCGGCAAGATGAAGCAGTTCGCCGCATGGTTCACCCACGGCATCCCCAACGGCTCCACCCTCCGCCGCTCCATCTTCGAAGCCAAATCCGGCCCCGCCGTCCTCGCCGCCGTCGAATCCTTCTTCGCCACCCGCCACAACCAGCCCGCGCAGGAACCCCCACCCGCCGAAGCCTTCCCCCTCTTCGCCGACTCCTGCGGATAGAGCATTTTCGGATTGCTATAGACCAATTTTGTTTGTCATTCCGTAGCGAAGCGAAGGAATCTGCTTTTGATTGCTCCACAATGGTCTATACCATTACCGAAATGCTCTAGGATTCGCAGAAATTATGCCGCGACAGCCTTCTTCAATCTGCCCGCACTCCGCGTCGGCACCTTGCGCGAAGAGTCCTTCGCATTCCCCGCTCTTCTGCGCGTCGTATGCTTCGGCTTAACGTCCGCACCCAGCAGCAGATCCGCCGAGATCGACCACGCGTTCGACAGAGCGCGAATCATCGCCAGCGTCAGCGGTCGCTTCCCGCTCAGCACCTCAGAGACCCTCGCGCGGCTGCCAATCATAGGCTCCAGGTCCTTCCGCGTCAGCCCATTCTGGTCCATCATGAACTCGATGACCGCAATCGGGGATGCCTCTTTGATCGCAAAGTTCTTCTCTTCGTATGCCTCCACCAGCGTCACCAGCGCATCCAGCTCGTGCCCCTGCTCCGGCGTCAGGCTCTCTGCATCCATCAACGCCTCAATCCTGCGCAGCGCGCGTGCGCGGGCCGCTTCATCTTTAATTGGATAGATTCCCATAGCGCTCCTCCTCATGCTGCACCGTCGCAACGTCGATCTTGTCGTACTCGGCGTGCGTGCCAATCCACTTGATGAAGATGGCCTGGCTCTGGTAGTTGATCCCCGCAACCAGCCGGTACTCATTGCCCTTGACGTTGAAGACCGCTCTCTGCGCAGAGACGATACTCGCCGAGCGAAGCTGCTCTTTCAGCTCGGCAGAACTCTTCCAGTGCGCTGCCTTCACCAGCTTGAACCAGGCTTCCAGATGCTGCGCAACAAGCCGCCTCTGCCCGCGTGGAACCCGGTTCTGGACAAACCCCGACAGAGTGTTCCGTGCGACAACTCTCACTCGACAATCCTACTCTGCTCCCAATTTGGGAGCAAGTGAATTATCAGGGCGAATCTACTTCGCCCGCGCCCCCCGCACCGCAACCTCGGCCAGCCCCGGCACCGCGCCCACCGGCACCGAATCCAGCACAATGCGAATCCCGCTGGTGCGCGTCCCCGCAGGCAGCGCGATCACCACAGCCTTTCCCGCAGTTGCCTCCGCCGTTCCCTTCGCCACGGTCTTCCACGTCATCCTGTCGTCGGTCGAGCCTTGAATCTCGTACCCATAGCTCCCCACGCCCGCGAATCGCACGCTCACCGCGCTCACATCGTAGACACCCTCCAGATCGCTCTCCCACCACTGCGGCCCACTCGCGTCCGCAGCCCAGTACGTCGCATTGTCGCCATCGCTGGCCAGCTTCGACTGATGCCCCGCCGCCATGCTGCTCGCATTCGTAGGACGGTCGAGCGCAATGTTCGCCACCTGCTCCGCCGCCGTCTGCATCCGCCCGATGAATCGCACATACGGCCCCGGCGCAAGCTCCGGCGACTTGCCCGCCACATACTCCGGCGCGCCCTTCGACACCACCGTCAGCCGAGCCGCCGGCAGTCCCGGCGATGTAGCCCGAATCACCGTCGTCCCCGCGTAGTACGAGCGAAACTCAATCGCTGCCTGCCCATCCAGAATCGGAATATCCGTGCCCTTCTTGAACGCAATCGACTTGCCCGTCGGGAACTCGCCCGGCCCGCTCACCACCTCCAGCGTCACATCCGGCGTGTTGCCGATCTGCTTACCGGAGGCATCGACGACCGTGACAATCACCTGCACATCGTCCGTCCCATCGGCGTGCGCAATCACAGGACTGCTCGCGGTCAGCCGTAACCCCGCAGCCTTCCCCTCCACCGGCCACACCGGCGGAGCCACCCCGGCCAGCGCATTGCGATACCAGTACCACCCGCGCTTCGGCAGCCGGAAGTAGTCCACAATCCCCGTCGTTCCCTCGGCTCCCGCCACCGAGCCATGGTCGTACATGCTCCAGATCGCCTGCCCGCCGCGCCACTGAAACTCCGGCTGCCCCGCCAGATCGCGCAGATGCGGATCGTAAGTCCCCGGCCTGTCCTCCTTGGCCGATCCGTATTCCGTAACCGCGCTCGCAACCTTCGGATGAATAAACAGCCGCGCGCCATCGCCGTTGTACCCCGCCACATCGCCAATCAGATCGATCCCGCCGCGCTGCGCTCCGCCAATCGCCGCAGGCCGCGTCGGATCGAGCAGGTGGCTCTCCGCAACCTCCTTGGCCAGCAGCGCGCGCACCTTCGGCAACACCGCCGCCGGCGAAAAGTACGGCTCGTTCGACATGCTCCACACAATGATCGACGGATGGTTCCGGTTGATGCGAATCATCTCTGCCAGGCTCTGCAACACATGCGCCTCAAACGGGGCCTGGTCCGCCTCGACCGTCGGATACGAGCTGGCGTTGAAGTACCCATCGCCCTTGTATCCGCCGATCCCCCAGAAATTATTCTCCGACCAGAACAGCACCCCCAGCTCATCGCACGCATCGGCGAAGGCCGGCTTGTGCGGGTAATGCGATCCACGGATAAAGTCGAACCCAGCCTCCTTCACCATCGCCACATCGCGCCGCGCTCCCAAGTTACTCACCGCATCGCCCCAGCCCGCGTGGTCCTGGTGCACATTCGCGCCGTGGAAGTAGCGATGCTTCCCGTTCAGCGTAAACCCATCGTCCGCCGTCCAGGTAAACCAGCGAATCCCAAATCGCGTGCGAAACTCGTCCTGCACGACGCCCTTCACAACGATGCGGCTCAACGCCGTATACAGCCGCGGCGTCTCTGGCGACCATAGCTTCGGCCCGCGCAGCTCTCCGCTCTGGTCCAGGGTCGCAAGCTCCCCCGCGTCAATCTTCTGCTCCGTCGAGTACTGGGCAACCTGCCTCCCCGCCGGGTCCAGAATCGCCGTCTTCAACACCACCGTCGCAGCCGCTGCCGACGAGTTCCTCACCTCAGTCTTCACGTCGATTGTTGCTGCATCATCGGAGACCTTCGGCGTTGTCACAAATGTCCCGTACCACGGAACATGCACCGCAGCAGTCGTCACCAGATAAACATCGCGATAGATGCCGCCGCTGAAGACATGCTCCCCCGCGCGCGGATTCAGTTGCCCATTCCAGAGATTGTTCACCCGCACCGCAGCCACATTGTCGCCCGCGTGCAGATAGCCGGTAATATCCAGCGAAAACCCGGTGTATCCGCCTAAATGCTCTCCAGCCTTCTTCCCGTTGACCCAGACCTCCGCGTCCTGAAATGCTCCCTCGAACTCCAGCGAGGCCTGCTCCTTCACCGTCGCCGCATCCACGCGAATATGCCGCCGATACCACCCATATCCCACATAGAAATCCGGCGAACGAAAGTACGGCTCGCTGAAGGAGTGCGGCAGATTGACGTACTGCCACTTGCCATCGTCGAAGGCTGCATCGCTGGCCCGCGCCTCATCGCCCAGCAGGAACTTCCATCCCCGGTCCACATTCGTCTTCGTCCGCGCCGCCTGCGCATTCGCCGCCAATCCGAGCGCAGCTCCCACCATCAACAACAACCCGAACCACGCACTCCGCTTGAACATTCAAGCCTCACACTTCATCTTGCAAACGATCTTCCGGCCCAACAGCCACCGCATCCTTCGCCGGACGCCGCTCCTTCACAACAATCGTCTCCGCGATCCGGTCGTGTACGCAGCAGTGGTTGCCGTATATGAAGTACTGCACAAACCCGAATCCCCCCTCCAGCGTCGACGCGCCATAGCCCAGCGCGCGTTCGATCGACTGCCACAGCGTAATCCGCTCGCCCACCAGCGACACCGCGCGGATCTTCAGCAGCCGCTTGCCCAGGGTCTGCCCATTCCACCAGTAGGCCAGCAGGCCGAAGTACACCACCAGCGCCACCAGGCTGCCAATCATGTGGAAGTCGAAGTCAACATCGATATGTTTGTCACTCACCCCTTGCGCGCGCAGGATCATGTACTGCCTCAGTACATATAACGGCGTGTATACCATCAGCACGATCAGGCAGTCGATCACAAACGCCGCAGCCCGCGCCTTGAACGACGCCAGCGCTACGCCCGCCAGCGCCTCCGCGCGCGCCGGCTCATGGGCATGAAACTCTCCTGCTTTCCATCGCATTCGCATCTCCGTTATCCTAGATCATTTTCGGAATTGCTATAGACCAATTTTGTTTGTCATTCCGTAGCGAAGCGGAGGAATCTGCTTTTGCTCGCTCCACAACGGACTACGCCATTCCGAAAATGCTCTAACCCGCCGTGCATACAGACCCGGTCGGATTCTGCGTCATTGAGCGCAACCTCATTCAGAAAACGCAATCGGAGGGATTGCCTCTCACGCCGCTGACGACTGATCGAGCGATTCCGCTTCCTTCAGAAGTGCAGTATGGACCAGCTCCTTCAAATAAGCCTCGCGCTCGATTCCCTTGCGCTCCGCCAGCTTGCTCGCAATCTCTATGTCCGTCGCATCCAGCGCGACGACCCTGCCGCTCGCAGCCCTGCGCTCTGCTGCCAGCCGCATGACGGTGCCATGTCCAAGCCGTCCATCGGCCTTCGCTCGCTCGAACTCCTGCAATACAAACTCTGGATTTGCAGCCCACCACTCGGCTTCTTCACCTTCGTTGGCAAAACGCGGGGGCCGCTTAATATCGTTAGTCTCCATATATCTGCCTCCGTTCCTCCCAGTATTGCCGTTGTAGCAATGCAGGTGCTGGATAAGCCGAGACGACGCGAATCAAATCGCCTCTCCACGTTGTAATAACTACCAATACCCGAACCGCCGAAGTAACACCTAACTGAAGGAACCGTTCTTCGTCTTCATAGTATTGGCGCATCAGGTCGATTGGCGCAATGCTTATCGCATCCTCGACCTCTTCACGAGTAACTCCATGTCTGGCAATGTGCGCCAGGTTCGCCTCGTCCCAATCAAACATTACCACTCCCATGATTGTATCTTTCAGGCTCTTTCAACTCCCCGCTGCGCTTGCGCCAAACCACCTTGATCTTCTTCCTCCACCTCTCGTCAATCGCCACCAGCACCCAATCCACCCGTGGCGAAAGATAGCGTAGCACCACCTCGGTCGCCGGATGCACGCGCAGCGCCGGGGCCACCAGGTACAGCCGCGGATCGCCCTCCGCCAACCTCACCCCGCCGAAGTACCCATGCCGCTCGAACTCGCCCAACCCGCTCCCCGCATCGGGATTCTGCTGGTGATGCCAGCGCACCCTCACCCAGTAATCCAGTCCCTGCAACGCCAGATGCAGATCTTCGTCCGCCTTCAACTCGATCACTGCCAGTCGGCCATCCCTGTCCACTGACAGCAGGTCCAGCATTCCGCGGTCCGACGCCGCGAACGCCGGCACCTGCGTGTACACATGCGCCGCGTCCAGATGCGCGTCGATCAGCGAAACGTCCCGCCGCAGCTCACTCTCCAGCCACCGCTCCGGTTGCATCCGGTACAGCGCATCGCGCTTGTCCCCTCCCGCCTCGCGTCGCGCAAACAGCCGCGCCACCAGCTCGCGCAGATCATTCGCATTCTCCTCCGTCAGAGGAGTCTCATTCGCTCCCGCGCCGAACGTAATCTCCTGCACGCGGTTGAAGCTCTGCCCCGCATACCCCATGCGCACCCGCGCAAACTCCAGTCCATGCAGCCGGAACGCCATCTCCGCGCCGCTCTGGATCCTCTGCTCCACCGCCGCGCGCATCGGTTCCGGCACCAGCGCCATCACTCGCGCGACAGCCTCCGCAAAGCGTTCCCGCGCCGCCTCTTCATTCGGAGCATGAATCAGCCGCGTCGTCAGGTTCCCATGGTCCGCCGCGTCCCTCTGCTCCATCTCCTCGGTCTTCTCGTCGAACTCCCACAGCTCCCACTGCGCCGCGTCCCGATTCATCCACGCCAGCCGCGAGGCCGTCAGCGTCGCCATCCCGCGCGGCACAATCATCCGCAGCCCACGATATTGACGCCAGGGCCGGCGGTCGCCGCTGGTCTCGCGGCAGTGCGCCAGCCACAGCACGCCCAGCGTCAGTATCCCATCGACGGTCGCCTGCGTCTCCTCCGCGTTCACCGCGATCACCGCCCAAGCCTCGTGCCCATGCACCAGCGACCCGCGCGCATAGGCCGGCCCAAAGCTCTTCTCCAGGTCCATCGCGGTGCGGAAGCCCTCCGCCGTCCACTCGCCCCACGCATCCCCACTCCCGCCGCCGCGCAGCATCACCCGTTCCAGCGCCTTCAGATAGCGCACCCGCGTAGCCTCGCGCGTCGTAGGCGTCCGCCGGTCGCGGTCCGCCAGAATCTCCAGCGACCCCGGCCGCGTCTGCCCAAACCGCTGCGTTGTCAGCCGCAGCATCCGGTCCCGCGCCGTACCCCGTTCCACCGCCGCCGTCACTCGCCGAACGACATTCCTCTCCTCGCTCCAAAGTTGCAGCGTGCATCGCCCATGCTCGGTCGTCAGCGAGTACTTCGCTGCCCGCATGTCGAACAGGACCTTCCCCTCCTCCGTCACCACCGCCTTCGCGTGCTCCGCCAGAAAACACTCCAGCGCCGCCGCAATCTGCTCCGGCGTCTGCTCAGCGGAAGAGGTTCCCGTCTGTCTCATGTGCAGCAAAGTCTAACAAAGACCTTCCTGCAATCCAT
>DAIRTY010000079.1:0-8032 GCA_036803645.1 Acidobacteriaceae bacterium
AGCGTGGGGAGAATTGTGAAGCGGATTGCGCTGGCGCGCGGGCTGGCTTCGGATGTGCATCCGCACACGCTGCGCCACGCCTTCGGGACACACATGCTGGAGGAGGGCGCGGACCTGCGCGCGATCCAGGAGATGCTGGGGCACGAGCGGCTATCGACTACGCAGAGATACACGCACCTGACGGCGGGACAGGTGCAGCGCGTGTACGACGAGACGCATCCGAGGGCGCGGTAGGCCCGATGGACGACCTGGAAGAAATGTAGTTTCAGAAAAGGCGAAATGCGGGGATTCTTCGCTGCGCTCAGAATGACAATTCATTCTTGATCTAAAGCAATTACGAAAACGCTTCGACGATCTATATCCTGCAATTGGCTTATGCGGCGGCGCCGTGGCATTTTTTGTATTTTTTCCCGGAGCCACAGGGGCAGGGGTCGTTGCGGCCGACTTTTTCTCCGGTGACGCGCTGGGCGGGAGCGGCGTCCTCCGCGGAACTGACTGCGCGGGCCTGTTCCAGCTCGCGGCGCTTCTTGCGCTGGAACTCTTTTTCCAGTTCGTCGATGGTGGTGGATGGGGCGCGGTTGTGGATGGGGACGGGCGCTCGCTCCGCGCCGGATTGCTGCAACGGAAGCGCGGTCTGCGCGTTTGCGTCGGAAATAACCCGCTGGGCTTGCGCCGCCTGCATCTGTTCGGATGTTTCGATGGGCGCGCCGTCTGGGCCGATGATCTGCATGCGGAAGAGGTGCCGCGCGGTGTCCTGCTGGAACTGCAGCATCATCTGCTCGAACATCTCGAAGGACTCTTTTTTGTATGCGACGAGCGGGTCCTGCTGGGCGTAGCTGCGCAGACCGATGCCCTCCTTGAGGTGGTCCATGGCGAGGAGGTGGTCCTTCCAGAGGCCGTCGAGGACGGAGAGCATGACGATGCGTTCGTGGTAGCGCATGGCGGGCGCGCCAAGGATCTTCTCCTTGAGGTCATAGCGCGCGCGGACTTTTTCGAAGATGGACTCGCCGAGCTCGTGGCGATTGAGTGTGGCGGCGTCGATTGCGTCGGGGCCTTCGTTGAGCTTCGCGCCGAAGACATCGTAGAGCTGGCTGAAGATCGCATTCAGGTTCCACTCCGATTCGTGCGCCTTCTCCGGGGCGTGCTCTTCGAGGATGTTGGAGAGGATGGTGGAGACGTAGTCCTCGGTGATGAGCTGCTTCTGGTCGACGCCCTCCATCAACTGACGGCGTAGGCCGTAGACCGCCTCGCGCTGCTTGTTCATGACGTCGTCGTACTCGAGGACGTGTTTGCGGGACTCGAAGTTCTGCGTTTCGACGGCCTTCTGGGCGGCTTCGATGCGCTTGGAGATCATGCGGCTCTCGATGGGGACGCCCTCTTCCATGCCGAGGCGCTGGAGCAGAGTGCTGACCCACTCGCGCGCGAAGATGCGCATGAGGTCGTCTTCCAGCGAGAGGAAGAAGCGCGAACTGCCGGGGTCTCCCTGACGGCCGGCGCGGCCACGAAGCTGGTTGTCGACGCGGCGGGACTCGTGGCGCTCGGTGCCGAGGATGTGCAGGCCGCCGGTGGCGATGACGGATTCGTGCTCAGTTTGCGCGGTGCCGAGATGCGAGGCAATTGCCGCGTCCCATGCGGCTTTGGTGGTCTCAAACTCCTGGCTGGCGTAGTAGAAGCGGACCATGCCGGGGCCGGCGGTGGGAGAGATGGCTCCCTCGGCGGCGGAGACGGCTCGGGCCTGCGATTTTTTGACGAGGTCCTGTCGCGTCATGAACTCGGAGTTGCCGCCGAGCAGGATGTCTGTGCCGCGGCCAGCCATGTTGGTGGCGATGGTGACCATGCCAAGACGCCCTGCCTGAGCGACAATTTCGGCTTCCTTCTCGTGGAACTTGGCGTTGAGGACGACGTGGCGGACGCCCTTGCGCTTGAGGATGTCGCTGAGCAGTTCGGATTTTTCGATGGAGGTGGTGCCGACCAGCACGGGCTGCTTGACCTGGTGCAGGCGGGCGATCTCGTCGGCGACGGCAAGGTATTTTTCCTTGGAGGTGCGGAAGACGACATCGGGATTTTCCAGGCGGAGCAGCTTGCGGTTGGTGGGGATGACGACGATCTCGAGCTTGTAGATTTTGTCGAACTCGGCGGCCTCGGTCTCTGCCGTGCCGGTCATTCCGGAGAGCTTCTTGTACATGCGGAAGTAGTTCTGGAAGGTGATGGTGGCGAGCGTCTGGTCTTCCTTGCGGATGGAGACGCCCTCCTTCGCTTCGATTGCCTGATGGAGGCCGTCGGACCATCGGCGGCCGGGCATGAGGCGGCCGGTGAACTCGTCGACGATGATGACTTCGCCATCCTTGACGACGTACTCGACATCGCGTTTGTAGAGGTGATGGGCCTTGATGGCGACCTCGACGTGGTGCTTGAGGTCCCAGTTCTCGGGGTCGGCGATGTTGCCGATGCCGAGGAGTTTTTCGATCTTCTCCCATCCCTCGTCGGTGACGGTGATGGCGCGTGCCTTCTCGTCGATGACGAAGTCTCCGGACCAGGTTTTTGTTTCGAGGGTCTCGATCAGTTCGCCTTTTTCGAGGTTGTGGATGATGAGGTTGACGCGTGCGTACTTGTCGGTGGTCTCGTCTGTGGGGCCGGAGATGATGAGCGGGGTGCGTGCCTCGTCGATGAGGATGGAATCGACTTCATCGACGATGCAGAAGTAGTGGCCGCGCTGCACCATCTCCTTGAGGTCGAACTTCATGTTGTCGCGCAGATAGTCGAAACCGAACTCGTTGTTGGTGCCGTAGGTGATGTCGGAGCCGTAGGCCTCGCGGCGCTGCTCGTCAGAGAGGTCGTGGACGATGACGCCGACGGAGAGTCCGAGGAAGCTGTAGATCTTGCCCATCCACTCGGCGTCGCGCTTGGCGAGGTAGTCGTTGACGGTGACGACGTGGACTCCATGGCCGGCGAGGGCGTTGAGATAGCAGGGAAGGGTGGCGACGAGGGTTTTGCCCTCGCCGGTCTTCATCTCGGCGATCTTGCCCTGGTGGAGGACCATTCCGCCGATGAGCTGGACGTCGAAGTGGCGCATCTGGACGGTGCGCAGGCCGGCCTCGCGGACGACGGCAAAGGCCTCTGGAAGAACCAGGTCGAGCGCGGCCATCTCGGCGGCGCGGGTGCGCTTGGCGGCGTCTTCGTCGGCGGGGTCGATATTTTCGGCGGCGACGGACGCGGCGATGCGCTGGCGGAACTCGTCCGTCCTGGCGCGCAACTGGTCGTCCGAGAGCGACTGGATGGAGGGTTCCAGCGCATTGATCTGTTGCACCGCGGGAAGCAGGCGCTTGACCGCGCGTTCGTTACTGGTGCCAAAGATCTTGGCGAGTAAATTATTCAGCAAACTGGGTATCCTTCAGGATTTCACGGGCAGTCGATGGCCCGAGATCAAGTTTACGCGATATTAGCGGTCGCGCATAGACGAGGGTTGTCCCGTTTTGGACGCAAAAACAATTTATGTATTAAAACTACACCGCTGTTGCATCTTATTGCCGGCTGCCTACGTATTCAGAAGTAAGAACCGGATGTGGCGTCTGCAGCGGACTGTGCGGAGCTTCAATCCCACAACCTAGGAGGAACCATGACGTCTTTTGCGAAGCTGCTGGCAACCGCACTTTTTGGTGTTGCTATCGTCGGGACACCCATTCTGGCGCAGACTGTGACCATCGACTACGACCACAGCGTCAACTTTCTGAAGTTCAAAACGTATACCTGGAGCGGCGTCCATGCGTCTGATCCCAACGTCGAAAACCGCATTACCATCGCCGTCAATCGCAACATGAGCGGCAGATATATGACTGAGACGGCGAAGAACGGCGACGTGACCATTACCGTTGTCGAAGCGACCCAGAATCAACAGGAGTACACGGCCTTCTATGGCGGTATCAGCCAAATCTCATGGCAGCGTGGATGGGGCAGTGGCGGGTTCCTGGATACAGCGGCCACGCTTCAGGACGTGCCAATGAACACGATAATCGTGGACATGTTCGACAGCAAGACGCTGAAGCTGCTGTGGCGCGGCACGATTACGCTTTCCGCGGCCGACGCCGCAAGCAAGGAAGCCGACCAGAAGGCCGATAAGGCGGTCACCCAGTTGATTGGCAAGTATCCGCCAAAATATGTCAAATCGAAGTAATTTGTAACTGGTCGAAAATAAGTTGGAATAGGTTGGTGCAAGTCGAAAGAAGATGTGGAGCTTTCGCATAACATTTGCTTCACCCAGCTTGCGCAACACTGAAACGGCCTGGCCGTCTCCGCGAAAGGAGACTGCCAGGCCGAATTTCATTTTTCAGCTTGTATTATTTTTGCGGCATGCCTATCTTCTTCGACTTACTTTGCCGCCGCGGCGGTCGTTGGCGGCAGAGGAATACCTTCCTTCAGAAAAGGCACCAGAGGCGAGTGGGCCTGTTCGAGCGCGATGACTACGGACTGAGCATTCAGATCGGCGCCCACCGCGCTGGTATGGGTGTGGTCGATGGGGAAGAGAAGCGCGGTCTTCTCTTGTCCGGTGGCCTCCAGGCGGTCCGCTTCGACGGATGCCATGTCGATGAAGGCGAGGTGGTCCTGGTCTGCAATCTTCTTCATGATGGTGTTGAAGTTGGTCTCGCGCTCGATGCGCTGCACGCCGTTGGCGTCCGCCTTCCAGACGTTGCGGATGGTCATGGAGAGAAACATCGGCGTGGCGCCCTTGGCCTGGGTGTCGGCAACGTACTTGCGGTTGTACCAGCCGTAAGTGTGGATGGTTTCGGTCTTGCCGGCGAGGACGCCGGTGGTCTGCGGGACGTCTTTGGTCTCGTCGGTGTCTCCGGGGAGATCGCCGCGCGGCTTGTTGCCGCCCAGGTCGCCTCCATCGTTATGCCCCCACTGCAGCATGACGTAGTCTCCGGGCTTCATCTCTGCCAGGTCACGATCCCACAGGCCCTCGACCATGTAGGAGCGGCTGCTTCGCCCGGCGCGCGAACGGTTGGCGACGTTGATCTTTGTGGTGTCGAAGTAGTGAGCCAGGTGGTCGCCCCATCCCAGGTCTGCTCCATTGCGCGCGGTGGAGTCGCCAACGATGAAGAGCGTGGGCAGCCTGGGGTTGAGCGGCTGGTCCTGCGGAGTGTTGACCTGTGGCGGAGTGACGGGCGCGGGCGGAGCTACGGCGGGCGGTTGCGCGGTGGCAAACACGGCAGACGCAAGAGTCAGAACGACCGCCGGAACGAGACGAGAGAGGAGCGTCGTGCGGATGGATTTTGACATGGAAGAAGCCTAGCATTGCGCGTGGCATTTATACAGGGGGCGTTTCAATTTGAAGATCGTCCGCGCCGGGCTGTACGATAAACGCACTATAAACGAGGAGTGACGAGGAAGAACGATGCGCAGATTGCACTTGGCAGCAGTAATGAATATGGTTTCAATTCTGGCGGTGACAATGGCCTGCGGCCAGGCCCCGGTTGCCGCGCCGGCGTGGATGGACGCGGCAAGCTGGGCGAGCGTGCATCCGGTGGCAACGAGGAACATTGTGTACGCCAACGTTCCAGTTCCGGGCAATCCGAGCGCGAATCCGAATCCGGGGCTGGCGGGCGGAGGAATGCCGCGAATTGCGAACTCGCCCGCGGCGGCTCCTGGCACTCTGGATCTGCATCTGGACGTGCTGCAGATGGTGTCCGCGAAGCCCACGCCGGTTGTGATCCAACTGCACGGCGGCGGCTGGATACGCGGCGACCGGCCCAGTTCGTTCGGGACGTTCAGCGCGCTGCTGGCCGCTGGGATGAGCGTGGTGACGGTGGACTATCGCGTGGGCAAGGAGGCACCCGCGCCGGCGGCGATCGGAGATGTACGCTGCGCCATGGCGTGGGTGAAGGCGAACGCGGCGAAGTACAACTTCGACCTGACGCGCGTGGTTGTCTACGGCGCGTCGGCGGGCGGGCATCTTGCGCTGATGGCGGGCTACGCGCCAGCCTCGTTCAATCCGCCGGGATGCAGCGATCAACCGAAGGTTGCGGCGGTGCTGGATTTCTATGGGCCGACGAATCTTGCCGAAGGCCTCACCGAGCGCGGCAGCTCGGACTTTACTCACCAGTGGCTCGGACTGGAGAAGCCGTTGGTGCCGTATCCTGGAACGGCACCGGCAACTTCGGGGCCGGATGTGGCTCCGGCGGTGAATGGTGGCGGACAGGGGCAGCGATGGGCTGCGCCGAGCGAGGCGGTGCTGGCTCGGGCGCGAGAGATGTCGCCGATGAGCACCATCCGGCACGGCCTGCCGCCTACGTTTATTGTCAATGGAGACCACGACCCCGCGGTCGATCCGACGCAGGACGCGCAGTTGAAGAAGGCGCTGGACGCAGCAGGCGTTGCGAACGGGCAGGACATCGTTCCCGGCGGCGGCCACGGCAACTTTCCCAGGGCCGAGGCCGACAAGGCGATGCTGCAGTGCCTGGAATTTCTGAAGGCGCAGGGGATTCTGCAGTAGCGTTGCGCGCGTAAGATTTGATTGAAGTATTTTGGATTCGGCTATGAGATGTGAGCCGAGTTGTGAGTTTGAGCCTGGGGTGCGTCGGCATAGGCTGAGACCAACGAAGCAACGGGATGAATGTGGAGGGGATGATGAGTGACGCGGCGGTGACTTTTGCGAAGAAAAATGGGGAGCGTTTTGTCGAGGAGTTGAAGGCGCTGCTTCGGATTCCGTCGGTCTCGACCGACCCGGAGCGCGCGGCGGACGTGCGTCGCGCGGCCGAGTTTGTGGCGGCGGAGCTGCGGCGCATCGGCATGGAGAACGTGCGGCTGATCGAGACATCCACGCCGGAGACAGTTCTTGCGTCCAGTTCCGGGCCGGGCCAGGTGGTTGCCGCGCGCGAGGGACATCCGCTGGTCTACGCGGATTATCTTCATGCGGCGGATGTTGGCGGGAAGGCTGCGACTACGGTGCTTCTGTATGGGCACTACGACGTGCAGCCGGCGGAGCCGCTGGACGAGTGGAAGACACCGCCCTTCGAGCCGGACGAGCGCGATGGCGACCTCTTCGCGCGCGGCTCGGCCGACGACAAGGGACAGGTGTGGATGCATGTGAAGGCGCTGGAATCGCTGCTGGCAACGGGCGGCGGAAGGCTGCCGGTGAACATCCGCGTGATTGTCGAGGGCGAGGAAGAGGTTGGCGGCGAGGGAATTGCCGCGTTTGTGCGCGAGCACCCGGACCAGTTGAAGGCGGATGTGGCGTTGGTGTCGGACAGCGAGATGTTCGCGCCCGATCTGCCGACGCTGTGCGTTGGACTGCGCGGGATGATCTACACGGAGATCGAGGCGCGGGGCGCACGGACGGACCTGCACTCGGGGATGTACGGCGGCGCGGCGCCGAACCCGCTGGTCGCGCTGGCGCAGATCATCGCGAAATTAAAAGACGACTCCGGACGGATTCTGATTCCCGGCTTCTACGATAAAGTTGGCAAGCCAACCGCCGCCGAACTGAAAGCATGGAAGGCGCTGCCGTTTGACGAGGAGCACTACCGCGAGACCGAGGTGGGCTCGACCGAACTGACCGGCGAGGCTGGATTCTCGGTACTGGAACGCACCTGGGCGCGGCCCGCGCTGGACGTGCATGGCATTGCGGGCGGGTTTACCGGCGCGGGAGCGAAGACGGTAATCCCGGCGCGCGCGGTCGCGAAGGTCTCCATGCGGCTGGTGCCGGAGATGACGACCGCCGAGAGCTATGCGCTCTTCAAGGCGTATGTGGAGTCGGTCTGTCCCAAGGGAATCACGCTGGAGGTTCGCCTGATCCACTCCGGCGACCCCACTGTTGTGTCGACCGACAACGCCTTCGTCCGCGCGGCAACGTCGGCGATGCACACGGTCTTCGGCAAGGAGACCGTCTACATCCGCAGCGGCGGGTCGATCCCGATTGTCGGCGATTTTATCCGCGAGCTAGGCATTCCCAGCGTTCTGATGGGATTCGGCCTGCCCGACGATAACATCCACGCGCCGAACGAGAAGTTCCACCTGGCGAACTTCCATCGCGGCA
>DAIRTY010000080.1:0-7963 GCA_036803645.1 Acidobacteriaceae bacterium
TTTGATCGGACTGGGCGCGGTTGTAGCCATGACCGGACTCTCCGGCAAGATCAGCGGCGCGTTCAACACGGTTGGCAACAACCTCACCAATTCCATTTAGTGGAGACACTAACGATGAGCCACGGGAACGCTGGAAGTGAAGATTGCGGGCGGTGACGCGGCACGATGCGACGTGCTGCGTCAGCGTTCGCCGCCAACATTGGCCAGCGCCGGTTTGTTCCGGGGCTGTCCATTTTCCTCTTCGCGGCGTCGCGACCTGGCTTGCATGACACGCACTGGTGTTTCCCATGGATATTCCCGATCAGCAACTGATGTTTCTCGGAGGGTCTCTGCTGTGCGCTGGCATCGGGTCAGTCACGGACGTCCGTGAGCGCAGGATTCCAAACTACGTTACAAGCACGGCTGCCGTTGCCGGCCTCATGCTGCACGCGATCTTCGGCGGCTGGCGTGGACTGGGAGATTCAGCGCTTGCCGGAGTGATTGCCGGCGGCATCTTTCTGATCTTTTTTCTGGCTGGAGGCATGGGCGCGGGGGATGTGAAGCTGATGGCCGCGGTTGGATGTTTTGCCGGGCTGCCCGCGCTGGCTCTGGTGGTGATCTCAACCGCCATAGCGGGCGGTGTGTTTGCGCTTGCCGTCAGCATCTACCACGGGCGGCTGCACGAGACGCTACGCAACGTCGTGAATCTGCTTCAGCACCATGGGCTGCAGGGCCTGAAGGCGCACCCGGATTTGAACCTGAGCAATGCGCGCACACTTCGCCTGCCCTTTGCGCTGCCCATTGCGGCGGGATGTTTGTACACTCTCTGCACCCTGGCGTGGGAGGCGCGGCCATGAACACAAAGCGCATCCTGATTGCCCTCACTCTTGCGCTGTTTGTCTCCGGCCTGTGTACATGGCTTGTCTACAGAAAATTGACCGCGACGCCCACAGTGCAGAAGCAGCAGGATGCTATGTATGCGGCACCGTCTCATGCGCTGCAGGCGGGCGAAGTCCTGAAGACCGAGGACCTCGAGCTTGTGACATGGCCTGGCCGCGATCCCATCGAGGGAGCGTTTTCGCAGACCGCTGGAGTGACTGGCCGCGAGGTTCTCTTTCCTCTGGCTAAAGGCCAGCCCATTCTGGACAGCGAGCTATCTGCCGCAGGAGCGGGCACCGGCCTTGCCAGCAAGATTCCGAACGGCATGCGCGCCATTGCGCTGCGCTCCGACGAGGTGGTTGGGGTTGCGGGATTTCTGGTTCCCGGCTCGCATCTCGACGTGCTGGTGACCTACCACTCGGATATTTCGCCGGAGCCTGTGACGGCGACCGTTCTAGAGAACACGGTCGTATTGGCCGCCGGTCACCAGATTGAACCAGATCCGTCGGGCAAGACATCGGACGTAACCGTGGTGACGTTGTTGCTGACTCCAGAACAGGCGGAGCGCGCGGTACTGGCAAGCACCCAGGGAGTGATCCACTTTGTTCTGCGCAACAGTGCGGACACAAGCCTTAGCGGAGAGACGCCGATGCTGCTATCGCAACTCTCCGGCCATGCGCCCACAGTGGCGCGCGCCGTTGCCCGCTCGACGGCACCGGCAACTGCGCCTGTGCCGGCAGCCCAGAAACATGAAGGAATCGAGACCATCCTTGGCGGCTCCGGCGACGCGCAATCCGCAGGAACGTCGAATGGAGGAGCCAGACCATGAACCTCCGCAACTCACAACCGGCCAGGCGGGGAGCAGACAACGTGAAGCGAGTCAACCTGGTACCCATGAAAGCGGGCCGAACCAAGCTGGGCCGCGCCGCCGCGTTTGCGTTCTTGCTTCTGCCCTGTATTGGCGCATTCGATGGCTCCGCTGCGCAGAGCCTCGCTCTTCCGGTCAAGTTCTCCACCCAGACGCAAAATGCAGCGATTGCGCCGCCTGCCATCAATTCTTCGACCACCTCCGATCAACTGCATATCACGGTAGGCCGGTCCGTGATGCTGACCTCGGCCACGCCTCTGCGCCGCATTTATGTTGGCAACCCGGCGGTGCTGCAGACCTACACCTCGGGGTCCAGCGAGATTGTACTAACCGCGAAGACAGCCGGCGTCAGCAGCATGGTGTTGTGGAACGATGCGGGGGGCCACCGCATGTACACGGTCAGTGCGGACATCGATCCCGATGCTCTGCGCGCCTCGTTCAATGCGGCTTTTCCAGTCTCCTCGATCCACGTCGAGACCGGCGAAGGCAAGATATTTCTTACCGGCTCGGTTGCCACCGGCGCTGCCAGCGACGCTGCGCTCAAGATGGCTTCGCTGTATGCAAAGGACGTTGTCAACTCGCTGGTTGTGGTTCCGGTGCATGACAAGCAGGTGCAGTTGAAGCTGCGCATTGTGGAGGTGGACCGCACGCGCATGGACCAGATGGGCGTCAACATCTTCGCGGGAGGCCGCACCGCCCTTGCAACCTCGACCCAGCAGTTCAGCACCAGCGTTACCGGCAGCGGTTCCGCGCTGACCGTCTCCGACCCGTTCAATATTTTTCTATACAACACCAAACTGAACGTTGGACTCACCGTGAAGGACCTCGAACAGAAGCAGATCCTGCAGGTGCTGGCCGAGCCTACGCTGACCACATTGAGCGGTCTGCCCGCACGCTTCCTGTCCGGCGGCGAATTTCCGTTTCCCGTGGTGCAGGGCGGGACCGGCAACACGACGGCGATCTCCATCCAGTTTCGTCCGTACGGGGTGAAGGTCGAGTTCACGCCGACGGTCAATCCCGACGGCTCGATCCGCATCAAACTCTCGCCCGAGGTCAGCACGCTGGACTATACCAACGCGGTCACGATCTCCGGCTTTACCATTCCAGCGCTCGCCACGCGTCAAACCGAGACCGAGGTGGAGATACAGAATGGTCAGAGCTTCATCGTCTCCGGCCTGCTGGACCACCGCACCACGGAGGTCATGAGCAAGGTCCCGGGGATTTCGAGCGTACCCATCCTGGGCGAACTCTTCCGCTCGAAGAACTTCAACCACTCGGTTGTGGAGCTGGTCATCATCGTCACCGCGACGGTGGTCGACCCTTTGACCACGTCGCCGCTGACGGAGCCAGACCAGCCGAAGATGCCGGTGCCGAACCTCGACACTAATACCTTCGACGGAAAGGCACGCGACAAGCCTAAAGCGGGGAGTTCCGCGGCAGCGCCGCAAACGCAACCCACAGGGCAAACAAATCCTGAAGCGAAACGTGCAGCGCAATCCCAACCCCAGCAACCTGCGCCGCAGGCGCGGACGGACCGGCCATGATCCGCAAAACAAACACGACGGAGCATTCCACCCAGGCGATCTTCAGCGTCTGCGCAGATGAGGAAGTGGTGCAAGTGGCGACCACCGCGGCGGCCAATATCTCCGGCGCCCACTTTGCGGGCGAGTTTCACGACTACATCACGGCCGAGCGACGGCCGCAGTTCTCCCCGGCGTTGAAGAACGCCTCCTCCTGCGTCGCGCTGATCGATTTCGATCGCAATTCTGAACTGGCGATTGAGACCACCGAGCGCCTGCATCAGATATTTCTGAAGAATATCGGCATCATCGGGGTTGGCGCCGAGCTCGATGCGGGCATTCTGCTGCGCGCCGTTCGCAACGGATGCACCGAGTTCCTGACCAAGCCGGTGAGCCTGATCGAACTGACCGCATCGCTCAACCGCTACAACGAAATCCTGGCCGTCGATCCCAACGCGCAGAGCAGCGTAGGCCGCGTGATCTCGTTTTTTGGGGCGAAGGGCGGCGTCGGGACCACGATGCTGGCGGTCCATCTGGCCATTTTTCTGGTTCGCCAGCACGGCAAGAAGGTACTTCTGATCGACCACAAGCAGCAGCTTGGCCACGTCGCCCTGTACCTGGGACTGAAGGACACGCAGTACCACTTTGAAGAGCTGCTGCATAACGCCGACCGGCTAGACTCCGAGCTTCTGAACGGCTTTATCGTCCACCACCGAAGCGGCCTGGATATCATTGCGTCGCCCGAGTTGTCGGGAAGTCCGCACGAGGCCACGAGTCACGAGTTTGAACGCGTGATGGACTTTCTGCGCCGCGAATACGACTACGTTCTGATCGACTCCTCGGTTGCGTACCAGGAATCCAAGAACGCCCTGATCGAACAGTCCGACGATGTCTTTATCGTTTCGACACCGGACGTTGCCGCGTTGCGCGATCTGGCCCGGCTGGTGGAAAACCTGTCTCTCAGCGAGTCTTCCACAAACAAGCTGCATCTGGTAGTCAACCGCTCCACCGCGAGCGACTCTGTCACCCCCGAGCAAATTGAGAAGACGGTCCGGTTCCCCATCTCGGTTGCGGTACCCAACAACTACTTCGAGCTGCTTCGCGCGATCAACGATGGGGAACCCATACCGCCGCAGCGCCGCTCGGAGTTCAACCAGGCGCTCTCCCGCTGGGCGAACCAGATTGTCAACGGATTGGACGCTGCGGAACCTCCCTCGGCAAAGAAGAAGTTCTTCTCATTTTTGCACTCATAGGGGACCGAGGAACGGTGCAGCGAATGTTTCGAGGTGCTTGCAATGGCTGAAGTATCGATGTACATGACTCCGTCCGTACGCCCCGCGGCCGTCACCGAGGTCCGCGCTCCAGCGATGCTGGACGATCACACGCGCAACGCGCTGAAGACCGCCGTGCATCACGAACTGATCCGGCGCATGGACCTTGAAAAGCTCGCCGCCATTCAGTCCGACGAGACCGGGGGACGGCAGCGCCTGCTCAGCATAATTCTGCAGCTCATCGGCGAACAGAGCGCCCCGCTGAGTACGCTGGACCGCGACCATCTGGCGCAGGACATCCTGGACGAGGTATTCGGCCTTGGCCCGCTGGAGCCGCTGCTGCACGACCCCACGGTGAGCGACATTCTGGTGAACACCTACAAGACGGTGTATGTGGAACGGCGCGGCGTCATCGAGAAGACCGATATTGCGTTCAAGGATGAGGCGCACCTGATGCACATCATCGACAAGATTGTCTCCGCGGTTGGGCGCCGCATCGATGAGTCTTCGCCCATGGTGGACGCGCGCCTTCTGGACGGCTCGCGGGTGAACATTGTGATTCCTCCGCTTGCCGTGGACGGTCCACTGATGTCGATTCGCCGCTTTGGGACAACGCCAATTACGGCTGACGATCTGCTGCGCTACCGATCGCTGACTCCGCAGATGCTGGAGACCCTGCGCGGGGCAGTGCGCGCGCGGCTGAATATTGTGGTCTCCGGGGGCACCGGCTCGGGCAAGACGACCCTGCTGAACGTTCTCTCCGGCTACATCTCCGACGCGGAGCGCATCGTTACGATCGAGGACTCCGCCGAACTCCAGATCAAGAAGGAGGACGTCGCCCGGCTGGAGTGCCGCCCCCCCAACCTGGAGGGCAAGGGGGCGGTCCGCCAGCGCGAGCTGGTGATCAACGCGTTGCGCATGCGGCCCGACCGCATCATCCTGGGCGAGGTGCGCGGGGAAGAGGCGCTGGACATGCTACAGGCCATGAACACCGGTCACGACGGCTCCATCACCACGGTCCATGCCAACAATCCGCGCGATGCCATCGCACGCATCGAGACCATGGCGATGATGGGGTCGATCACGCTGCCCGCGGCTGCAATACGGGCGCAGATCGCCTCTGCCATCGACCTCATCGTGCAGGTATCGCGGATGAGCGACGGCTCGCGCCGCGTCACCCACATCAGCGAGATCACGGGAACCAGTGGAGACATCATCAGCCTGCAGGACATCTACCTGTTCGAGAAGCTGGGACTTGGGCCCAGCGGAAACGTCAAAGGGCGCTTCCACTCCACCGGCATCGTGCCCAAGTTCGGCGAGCGGCTGAAGGCCGCCGGAATCCCGCTGGGCCTCAACCTGCTCGACCATTCGGTCGAAGTATAGAGGAGAGGCAGAGAGGGAGCGCCGACCATGGTTCTGCTGACACTTACATTTCTGCTTGCGCTGGCGCTCAGCTTCACCATCCTAATGCTTGGGACGCGCGCAACGGCGTCAAGCAAGTCCGCCCAGGTGCGCCTGACGACCATACGGCGTTCCATTCAGGCGAAACAATCTGGCACCAGCGGAGCGGAACTGGAGACAGCCGGAGAGGACGAATTTTTCGCCCGCCTCGGCATCCTGCTTGAGCGTTACCCATTCGGGAAGAAGCTCAAGGCGCTGCTGCTGCACGCCGACAGCAGCATGAGCCTGGGCGGCATCGTTCTGGCCAGCGCGGGTGCCGCGCTGGGCTGCGGGCTGCTCGGCTACCTCTTTACGCACATGCTTATGGTTGCCGGAGTTGCGACCGTCTTCGGAGCCCTGATTCCTTACGTATTGCTGCGCAGGAAACGCGGCCGGCGCCTGAAGGCGTTCAACACCGCACTGCCGGACGCCATCGATCTGATGGCGCGCTCGCTGCGCGCGGGCCACTCGATGAACTCGTCTATTGAGATGATCGCCGAGCAATCGCCCGAGCCGCTGGCGTCCGAGTTTGTACAGGTCTACAAGCAGCAGCGGCTAGGTCTGCACTTTCGCGAGGCACTGCTGGAGATGGGCACGCGCATTCCATCGAAAGACCTGCAATTCCTCATCACGGCCATTCTGGTGCAGAAGGAGACGGGAGGCGATCTGACGGAGATCCTCGACCGCACCGCGCACGTCATCCGCGAGCGCATCCGCATCGAAGGCGAGGTGCGCACCCACACCGCGCAGGGGCGCATGACCGGATGGATTCTCGGCCTGCTGCCGATCATCATGCTTGTGCTGCTCAACATCGTCAGCCCCGGCTACTCGACCATTCTGTTCCACGATCCCACGGGGCAGAAGCTGCTCTATGCAGGCGGGGTCCTGATCGTTCTCGGTGGGCTCATCATACGCAAGATTGTCGATGTTCAGGTCTGACGGTACGCCATGACTCCTCTCTTCTGTCTCACCTTCGGCGCAACGGTTTTTTCCGCTCTCTCGCTTGCCGTGTTTTTCTTCTTCACACGCAGCTCGCGCACCTCGCTGCAACGGATCCGCGAGATCACCCACGACGGCATACGCTTTCGGCGAAGCGTCCCGATGGGTAGCAACGCAGGCCGTCGATTCATGGTGGTGGTCCAGTGGGTGCGCGCGCGCCTTGGCCTGGTGGCGGACGCCGAGCTGCCCGAACGCCTGGCCAACGCGGGATACAAGGGCAAGCTGTTCACCGATATCTACACCTCGTCGCGCATCTTCTGTCCGCTGCTTGCGCTGATTGCCGGCTCATTCATTCCGTACGAGCGCGGGTTCTGGATGATCGCGCTGCCGGCGGCGGCCTACATCGCTCCGAACATCGTGCTGACCCGGCTGGTGAAGCGCCGCCGCGAGAAGATTCGCATGAGCATTCCCGACGCCATCGACCTGCTGGTGATCTGCGTGGACGCCGGGTTGGGGCTCGACCAGGCGCTGCTGCGCGTGGGGCAGGAACTGGGCAACAGCCATCCCCAGATCACGGAAGAACTGCTGCAGATCAACCGCGAGCAGCGCGCCGGAAAACCACGCATCCAGGCCTGGGCCGACATGGCCGCGCGCAGCGAACTGCCGGACATCGATGCGTTCGCCGGAATGCTGGTGCAGACTGAGCGCTTCGGGACGCCGATCGCGCGCGCCCTGAGCGCCTTCGCCGACAACATTCGCCTGAAACGGCGTCAAGTGGGCGAAGAGAAGGCGGCAAAGACCACGGTGAAGATCATCTTCCCGCTGGTGCTGTTCATCTTCCCCAGCATGTTTCTGGTTTTGCTCGGGCCGGCCGTGCTCAGCATCATGCGCAGCATGGCAGTGATGGGGCAGTGAGAAGAGGATCGAGGAGCGAATCGCCATTTGTTTGCCATTTGCTCGCTATTTGTTCTCCCCCTCCCCCTGCCATCCCCCTTGGCAGTGGATTAGTGATTAAGTGGATTGTTATGTGGTGGCCACAGGGAAAACTTACATAATAAATGATTTAG
>DAIRTY010000081.1:0-7871 GCA_036803645.1 Acidobacteriaceae bacterium
CTCCGCGCCCTGGATGCCGTCGGCCTTCATCTGCTGCAACTCGCGCAGGATCTCCGGCTTCACCACCGCCAGGCCAAACCACCACCACCGGACCATCGGCCGCGCCTCGTTCGGCGGATTCGCAAATCCCGCGCGCAGCGACGTGATCGAGACTGCAGCGGTCGTCTGACCGACGGCTGCCGAGGGCTTCTGCGCGGCCGGCTTTGCCGTGGTCTGGGCGCCGCACTCGGGAGCAAGCACCAGTGCGAATATGGAAATCGTAAGCAGAGTGGCAAAAATTGCGCGAGATGCGAGGGTGAGGAGGGACTGCGTGCGATGCTGGTTCATGGGGTTCTCCGGTCTGGCGGTTGCGGCTGCTGCAATCTGGATCGTCGATTCCTGAGCGGCGGCCTTCGATTGAGATACGACTGTCGCGCGTCATGAGTTTCGGCGCTGCCCATTATTCACGATTGCAGGGTGTCTTGTCGCGGATGGGCGGCCGGGAAGCGTTCACTTCCAGGATCAGGCGCGCGGCAACGGAAGGCCGTTCTTCCGTCGAATCACGGTAGTCCATCGGGATGAATCTTTCAAGGCGTATCCTGTTGCGAGGAAATCTGCTTTTCAGGGAATGGAGATCGCGATGCGGGTTGGCTTGATCACACGGGAGTATCCGCCCGAAGTCTATGGCGGAGCGGGCGTGCACGTGGAGTACCTGAGCCGCGAGCTTGCCCGTCTGATCGAAGTCGAGGTCCACTGCTGGGGTACGCAGCGGCTCGTCGCGGGCAACCTGCATGTGCGCGGAGATGAACCGCCTCCCGAGATTGCCGCCGGCGTCGACTCCGGGCCAGCCGCCAAGTTCAAGACCGCCGTCGATGCGCTGGCACTGAACCTCGTGCAGATGAAGGAGCTGGGCAATATCGACATCGTCCACACCCACACCTGGTACGCGGCGATGGCCGGCTTCCTCGCCAAAAAGCTCTATGGCATCCCCTTTGTGCTGACCACCCACAGCCTGGAACCGCTGCGCGCGTGGAAGTCCGAGCAGCTCGGCTCCGGCTACGCCATGAGCTCCTGGATGGAGCGCACGGCGGTCCTCGACGCTGACGCCATCATCGCCGTCTCGAACGGGACCAAGGCAGACATCCTGCGCGCCTACCCAGAGGTGGACGCATCCCGCGTGCATGTCATCTACAACGGCATCGACCTCGCCGAGTATCGCAAGACCTCGTCAACCGACGCGCTCCTGAAGTACGGCGTCGATCCCGCTGTACCATACGTCTTGTTCGTCGGGCGCATCACGCGTCAGAAGGGCGTCACCCACCTGGTCGATGCGGTTCGCCACCTCGCGCCCGGAACCCAGGTTGTCCTCTGCGCGGGCGCACCCGACACGCCCGAAATCGGGGCCGAGATGCGCGCAAAGGTCGAGGCCCTGCGCCGCGAGACGCCCGGCAGCAAGCGCTCCGGTCACGAGCAGGTCACGCGCGATGGAGGCCGCGCCATCGCCACCGGAGACCCCACCGGCACCGGGCACAACGTCGTCTGGATCGAGCAGATGGTCACCAAGCAAGAGGCCATCCAGCTCTACTCGCACTGCGCGGTCTTCTGCTGCCCGTCGGTCTACGAGCCCTTCGGGATTATCAATCTGGAGGCAATGGCCTGCGGCGCGCCCGTCGTTGCCAGCGCGGTGGGTGGCATTCTGGAGGTGGTAGTCGATGGCGTCACCGGCCGCCTGGTACCCTTCGATCCCGATCCAGTCACTGGTTTTCCACTCGATGCAGACCGCTTCGCCCGCGATCTGGCCGCGCGCATCGCCGAGCTGATGGCCAACCCAGCCCTCTGCGCGCAGATGGGCGCGGCCGGCCGCAAGCGCGCCGAACAGACCTTCGCATGGAAGTCAATCGCTGCCCAGACCGTCGAACTATATCGCGGGTTGCTCAAGCAGAAATTTGGCAACCTGGAGCAAAAAAGCGGAAACAAAGAACAGGGAACAGAAAGCAGCAGGTAGGGAACAGTGAGCACCGGCGAAACCCCAGGAAGTCGTCACCCCATTGGGTCGTCACTCCTTTAATTCGTCATTCCCTTAGCTCGTCATTCCATTAGTTCGTCACTCCATTAGCTCGTCATTCCATTAGCTCGTCATTCCATTAGCTCGTTATTCCATTAACTCGTCACTTCCTTAGCTCGTCATTCTGGCGAAGCCAGAATCTCCGTATTGGCTTTTGCTCCTGTCGTTGCTCTTACAGTTGCGAGCGCCCCACATCTCGGATGTCGAGATGTGGGGCGCGCAATTTACTGAGTCTATCGGCCGAGGCTTACTTCAGGTTCGCCTGCGGAATCTTCGTTGGGTCTTCCTGCGTCATCATGGGTGTCTGCGGCAGGCTGAACGTGTCGAACGGGTCTGGCTTGGCAGGATCGAAGTCCGCCGCAGTGGGATCGATGTGTACGGCGAAGTACAGCTTGTTCTCCTCGATGCCTTTGACGATGCAGCGCGCCAGCTCATACGCCCCGTAGTTGTTGAAATGGGTGTTGTCGGCGTAGGCGTTGTTCTGTCCGGGGAAGGTGTTGGCGGGGAAGTACATGAAGGCGTGCTTGCTTCCCTCGTCGCCCATGGCATTGAACAGCACCTCGCTCATCGCGGTCAGGTCGATCAGCGCAACCTTGTTGTCGGCGGCCACCTTGCGCGCGGCGGCAGGATAGTCGCCCAGTGAGTTGGTGATGTGCCCGCTTGCGTCGAAGCTTCGGCGGTGCTGCGCGGTCACAATCACCGGGATGGCCCCCTTGGACCGCACCTGGGTGACGAAGCTGGTCAGGATCTCCTTGTACCGGTCCAGCGTCACGGCGCCGGCTTTCTGGTCGTTGTGGTTGAACTGCATGAAGAAGTAGTCGCCGGGCTTGATGACGGACATGATCTTGGCAAAGCGCAGCTCGCTCTGGAAGGACGCCGAGGTCTCGCCGGACTCGGCGTGGTTGGCGATCACTACGCCGGGAAAAAAGAAGCGCGGCAACTGCTGTCCCCACGAGGCCCACGGATTGGTGTCCTGATCGACCATGGTGGAGTCGCCGCCAAGATACACCACCGCATCGGCAAACGAGCCGGTCAGTGGCGTGATGGACAAGGCGTGAAAACTTGGATTCGTCCCGTTGATCTCGATGGTGAGCTTATTGTCCCAGTTCAGGTTGCCGAACTCGCGCTGCTTCAGGCGGACGCGGTTGGGTGTGCCATCGGGGTTGAGAAACTCGGGGACGCGGACGTTGACATCAAAAGTTTTTTCCAGCGTGGCGTTGGCCTTGACGGCAACTTTTTCCAGCATCAGCCGGCGGGCCTCGGCGCGAACCGTGACCACTGTGTCCGCCGGGCCGCCAAACAGTATCTTCACGCGGTAGTTGCCCTCGGGCACCGGAATGGAGAAGAAGAACGGCTTGTCGGACGAGCAGGTCCCGTTCTCCACCTTCGGCGCGGTCTTCAGGTCCCAGCCAGCCGACTTCTCCGAGTAGAGCGTAGTGGCGAACAGAGAGCTCGCGCCGTTCCTCCCTTCGCCGCAGGCAAAGGCCACGCCTTTTGTTAGCGCCGGCGGCACTGGAAACGTGGGTTGCACGGGAGCAGCCGGACGCTGTGCAGCGGCTGGTGCGGTCGCTGGCGCGGTCGCTGTTGGTGTCGTCTGGGCGTGGGCCGCGGAAAGCGTGAGTGCGAGAACGAGTACAAGCAGAGATCCGTTGAAGCTGCGCATGGTTTTTCCTTGTGCTGTGAAGTGAATCTGACTCGACCGTGAAAATCGTAGCACTTGCTGCCCCGTGTGGTCGAGGGACACCTGAGTCTTGCAGCTTCGCGCGCTTACTTTCCAGCGGCGCACACGCAGGCGAGTGAGTGCTGCGCGATGAGAAGCATGGTCGACTGTTGCCCTATAGGGAGACGCGCATCTCGAATCGCTGCGCAAGAGGTTCGACGATCTGGATCACTCCATGCCCTGGATTGACCTGCTCCTGCAGGCGAAGCAGTCCAAATCCCTTGAGTTTGTTAACGTCTCTTGTCACCGATCCCCGGTTGCGGCCCAGTTCTTCCGCCAGTGCTGAGATGCTCAGCCGCTTTTGCCGGATGACCTGGCAGAGCCGGACGCGTTGCACCGTCAGGCATTCGATCATGTCCAGCGGGTCGGCGAAGGTGATGATCTTCTCCGTCTCCAGCCGCTCGCCCCGCTGCCTTTTTGTGGCCCGCTCCAGAGATCGCCGCATATGTCCTTCAAATCCGTCGTGGAACACCCTCGTCTTCATAGCTTCTCCTGATGGCCTCCGCCTCCCTGTAGAAGCGTCTGGCAGTTGCCGGGTATCCTCTGAACGGCGCCGGCTTCACCTCGCCCATGAAGTGACGCTCATGCGTGCCGTGTGCATTGTCGTAGCCCAGTACGCGGCCCTTGTCTGCACGGAATAGATGCGGCAGCAGAAGGGCGAGATTGTATTGAACGGCCTCGTCCTTCTCGTTGACCCAGACCTCCTCGCGAAGAATGACGATTCCGCCGGCACAGCGAAAACGAGTCTCATAGTCGGTCTCCTTGCGAAGCTCGCCCCGCCTTCCCATGGAGAAATCCTATCCCAGGTGATGCCTATAATACAACACCTGATTTTAATCTTGCTGGCTGGCGTAGAGCCGAGGATGCCTGCGTTTAGCAGTTTTGTCCGGCTACATGATGTAAGCCCAGGCGTAGGCAGAGAAGCTCTGGGCGGAGTACTGCAAGATTCCACTCAGTACGATGAACCAGAAGAACAAGCGGCTGAATGTGGAGATAAAAATGCGGACGGGATGGGAACCACCCCACCCATTTGCCTCGCTAGCTCTTCTGCGCGTACCGGGCCGCCGGATAAAGTGTCAACAGCGACACTGCCGACGCAACATAGAACACCGCCGCAATCCCGGAATACCCCCACAGAAATCCATAGATGGGCCTGCATACCGCACTCGATCCGCGCGACGCAAACGAGTACGCGCTGAACGCATCGTGGAAGCTGCTTCGCTCTTCCAGCGAGTCCGCCACCATCGCACGGATGATCGGAGACGTGCCTCGGGTAAATATGCCAAGCAGGAACAGCAGACCCATAATTGCTGCAATCCCCGATGCCATCGTCAGCACAAGGATCAGCGCCGCCATGCATATCTCCGAGACGATCAGCGTCTTCGCAGCGCCGCACCGGTCGGCGATGCGCCCCAGAACCAGTCGCCCGGCCATGTACCCGCCAAAGAAAATTACATTGAAATACAGCGTGTTGGCCAGCGTGATGCCCTTTGCCTCCAGCAGGAACGGAATGAAGATGTACAGCGAAGCGCTGGAGAACGAGTCCGTAATGCCCGCCATGGTTGCGTACCGGAAGTTGCGGATATTCAGAAGATCGCTCAGATGTACCCGCGGTCGATGCGTCTCTTGGCCGGCCTTCCGGTCTTTCTTTACCAGAAACGACGCGGCCAGAATAAAGGCGGCCACGTTCGTCACCAGCAGCATCGCGCACGCATTGTTCACGCCGAACCATCCCGCCATCGCGGTCGCCGCCGCGACAACCGCGATACGCCCCATATCGCCAAAGGCGGCAAAGTCCCCGATCGCCTTGCCCCGGCCATTCGCCGCCGATCGCTTGGCGATCAGCGAAACCCCGATCGGCTCGAACAATCCCGACGCAATTCCGGCCAGTGCATAGGCAAGAAACAATGCTGGAATATGCCGCGCGAAGAACAGTGTGAGCCATCCCAATCCGCTGGATGTTATGGCCAGCAGGATCACATTCCGGCTTTGAATCGCATGGGCGATCCTGCCGGCAAAAAAACTGACGCCGATCTGGCTCACGATGAACACCGTGCCCAGAAACCCCACCAGGTACGACGACAGCGCGTACCTCTGTTGCAGGAAGGCGAGCAGGCCAAGGATTCCCACCTCCCAGCCCTTGCTCAAAAAATTGCAGATCGACAGGATCGCGTTCATCCGTCGATCGCGTGCCGCGACCGCGATGGGGCCGTTATCGGCACGATTTGGCTGGGCAACGCCCCGTCGCGTCCCGCCAGTAACCGGCAATTGCGATTGCCGCGAGACATTTGGGGCTGCGTCTTCTAGTTCCTCTGTCGGCGTCGCAAAATTCATCCTGCTGTAATAATCGCATTTCAACCTGAAGATAAGCTGAACGCGCGAGCCTCTGCCTCAACCCGGATTACTCCCTTGAGTCCCTGCATTCCGGGTCGAGATTCTCTCCAGCCCCATCTATTGCATCGCGATTAGTCTTCGAGCAGCGACTCATAGGCCTCGATCTGGCCCAGCGTGATGGCGTGCATATCTGCGCCAAACTGCCATGCGCGCGCCCACTGCACGATCCATTCAAGCGCGGTCTCCAGCCGCATCTGTGGAGTCCAGCCGAGGTCGCCTCGTGCTCGGCTGGTGTCCAGCTTCAGGGTGCCCGCCTCATGCACGCCCGCTTCGGGATCGAGCACCCACTGCGCTCCGTCGCCCCAGAATCCCTTCATCTTCTCCGCGATCCACGCCACCGGCTGTGCGTCGTCCTCCGATGGCCCGAAGTTGTAAGCGGTTGCGTACCGCGGATCGTGCGTCAGCAGTTGCTCGGCCAGCCGGATGTATCCGTGCAGCGGCTCCAGAACGTGTTGCCACGGTCGTATCGCCTCGGGCCGGCGGATGCGCACAGCCTCGCCGGCGACGAACCCGCGCACCAGGTCTGGAATCAGCCGGTCAGCCGACCAGCCCCCCCCGCCGATCACATTCCCCGCGCGCGCGGTGGCCAGCGCCACGCCGTGTTCGGCCAGCTTTGCAACCGGGAAGTACGACTGGCGATACGCCGCCGAGACAATCTCCGCGCACGCCTTCGAGCTGGAGTAGGGGTCGTAGCCGCCCAGCGGATCGCTCTCCCGATACCCCCAGATCCACTCCTTGTTCTCGTAGCATTTGTCCGTGGTGACGCAGACGACGGCCCGCACCGACGGCGTGCGCCGCACCGCGTCCAGTACGCGCGCCGTGCCGATCACATTCGTCTCGTACGTCCCGATCGGGTCGTCGTACGAGAGCCGCACCAGCGGCTGCGCGGCTAGGTGGAATACAACCTCGGGAGCAAACGTCTGCATCGCGGCATCCAGCGCGGAAGCGTCCCGTATGTCGCCGCGCACATCGTCCAGGCCCTCGCCCACACGCGCCACGCTGAAGAGGTTTGGCTCGGTCGCCGGGTCCAGCGAGTAGACGCGAACCTCGGCTCCCAGCCGCGCCAGCCACAGCGCGAGCCATCCGCCCTTGAAGCCGGTGTGGCCGGTCAGAAAAACGCGCTTGCCGTGCCAGTTCAGTGCGGGCTTGTCAGTCATGTTCCTTAGCATAACCGTTTGCAGCCTCAATCCGCTCTATGGATAGCGGTACAGCGTCACCCGCAGGATGGTATTCGGATGCAGCACCAGGATCTCTCCCTGAGCGTCGTCGTCGCCCGCGATCTGCCGTGTCACAACCCACTTCCCGTCGACAAACTTGCCCTCCTGCACATCTCCCAGTCCCACATTGCCGGGGCCGGGAGAGTTGGCCGTGAAGTCCACCCGCATTCCGCCGCCGCCGAAGTAGTACTCGTCCGGTCCGGTTGCAATCAGCACCGCCGCGGCCTCCGGCGGAGCTTCACTGCCGCTCACTCCCGCAACTCCGGGCGGCGGAGGAGATGCCACCGACTGCCCACGCGTCTGCGGCGGTAGCCGCTGGCTCCGTCCCGTGTAGGTGAACGTCAGCGTGTAGTTGCCCAGCTTGACGTTCTTGGGCGCGTCGCCCTGGTTCATGCGCACCGCTGTCACGGCACCCGTGCCCTGCCGCGCCAGAATCATCGGTGCAAGCTGCTCCAGCATGGAGTACGTCCCCGCCAGGTCCGCCCCGATCGGACGG
>DAIRTY010000082.1:0-7849 GCA_036803645.1 Acidobacteriaceae bacterium
AGATAGCGCCACAGCGCAGGATGCTGGATGTAGTGCTGCAAATATCGATAGGCCTTGCGCGAGGGATTGCCCATCCACGACGGGACGAAGATTCCCACTGACGCCAGCCGGTCCGGATGCACATAGAGAAAGCCGAAGATCTCCGGCTCGGGGAAGCCGAAGGTGTGCCAGACGGTGCCGGGCTTCAGCGGAGAATCTTCCGGCAGTTCGACGACCATCTTCATGCCCAGCGCCCACTCGCTCTGCGCGTGTCCCGGCGGCATTCCCAGCCGCTCGTTGAGCGCCTGGCCGATGGTGCCGACCGGCCCGTCGCCGACCACCGTCAGCGGAGCGAGAACGTCCATCCCAGCCATGAATCCCTCGGCCGGCGCGCCCGTGCGGTCCACGCCCTGGTCGGCCAGCCGAATTCCCTCGACCGAAAAGCAATTCTTTTCCGCGTTCGCGCAGGGTTCGCCGCCTCCGCAGGGTTTGGCGCCTGCGCAGGGCCCGCTGTGGAAGATCGGCGCGCTCACCGGCGTTCCCGGCCAAATTTGCACCAGGCCGGTGGCCATCAACTGCGATCCGACCCACTGGTTGAACTGGCCCATGGAGAGCAGCAGCCCGCCGTGCTTGTGCAGGAAGGCGGGCGTCCACGGCAGCTCGTAGGCGGAGTCCTTCACTCCCAGCAGCCCGCTCAATCCGCGCAGCACCGCGTCGCCCGCGCGCAGCGCAAACGACCGCCGGCTGGCTCCGATGGGGTCGAGCAGATACATCACTCGCTCTTCGGCGACCGGCGTGGCCATGGGAATTTCAGCCGGATTCAGCTCAGGGAAGCTGGCGCGAATCCCCCGCGCGCTGGTGACGATGCCGCTGACGCCGGCGGCAATATCGTCCGCGCGCTCGTAGCAGAGAACCTGCAGCGGCATTCCCGGCACAACCCGGCTGGCGAACGCAGGGTCGTCGGGATGCGCGGTCCACTCGCGCGTCAGCGTGGTGAGGAAGCCGCCCATCGCAGGGCCGAAGCCGACGCAGGCGATGTCCACCTCCATCGTCGCGCGGTCGATTTCTGGAGCCGCAGCGCTTTCTTGAGCCGCGGCGATTACTGGAGCCGTTGCGTTGGCGGCAGAGGCTTCGACCCTCATGCGGGATAGTCCAGGGCTGCGGGGATCTGCACCTTGCTCACCGTATCGGCGGCGCGGTCCTTGGCCAGCCGCGAGCCGCTGAGGCAGGTGCATAGCTTGTTCTGCATCCGCTGGAACTCGCCTGACCCGGCACATCCCGCGCAGGGCCCGGCCTTCGAGGGATGACTGCCATCCGCGCCCACCACGTCAATGGCGAAGGCGGAGATTCCCGGCATCGTCTCCTCCAACTCCTCCAGCTCCTGGGCCGTAAAGCAGTGACTACAGCCCTCCGTATCCCAGGCCGGGTGCAGGTTGTAGCCGAAGACCAGATCGGCCGAGATGCGCGAGACCTCGCCGGCGGCGCGCGCCGCCTGTACATGGCAGAGGTCGCTGAGGAACTGCACGGTCCCGGCAAGCCCCTCGGCGGCGACCGCATCGTCCGGGCCGCGGGCCTGCAACTCCAGCACGTCAAGGATCTGGCAGCGCGATGCCATCAGCCAGCAGAGCGCATCGGCCAGGGCAAAGGTCACGCCCTGGCGCTGCCCGTGATAGAGCTTGTTGCCCGCGGGATCGGTGGCGCTCTGTAGATGGGCTAGCGTCCACTGCCACATCTCCATCGCCGAAGCCAGGGTGCATGCGCCCGTCCCCGGATGCAGCGAAGCGATCTGCCGCATCTCAGCGATCCATGTGCGGAACTGCGCCAGAAAGACATCGCGCGTCATGGTGATGGTCAACTGTCTCCGCTGCACGGCCTCGGGCCCTTCGTAGGTCGCCTCCAACTGGGCGTCCATCCACTTGTTGGCGAGGAAGCCGGGGCAGTCCTCGGTGATGCCGTAGCCGCCCATCAGGCTGACGGCCTCGCGCATCATGTTGGCGCCGACGCCGGTGTTCCACAGCTTGGTGGCGGGGCAGAGTACATCGGCCTCGGAGTCCTTCAGAACGAAATCGACCAGCGGATCGGCGGCCAGCTCCTCGCGGCGCGGATTGTTGGGGGCGAGCCCAATCAATTCAATGGCCCGCTGCTCGCTCTCCTGCAGGGCCTTGTGCTCGGCCCGCTTGCCGCTGACTCCAAGCTCCTTCATCAGCGCTTTCTTCTGCTTCTCCAGCGGCTCCAGGACGTCGAAGATCCGTGCCGCGGCAAAGCCCAGCGACGCGGCGGCCTCGCCCGTGGCCCACACATCGACCAGCCGGTGCAGCGCGTCCTCGCGCTGCTGAATGCCAAGCTCGTAGCGCATGGAGCCGGGCTTTACGCCAGCCGCTCCGTGGAAACGCTCTCGCTGATAACGGATCACCGGCTCGACCGCCGAGAGCAGCTTGGCCGCCGTCATCAGGCCGACAGTGACGCGGGTGCGGCGGAAGACCGCCTCGATCACCTCGCCGTGGCTGAAGTTCGGCACAATCACGCCATTCTGCACGGTGTATCCGCCGATGATGCGGCTGGCCGGAACCTTCAGGTTGAAGATGGGGTCGCCGGTGGACGAAAGCTGGTGCACCAGCTTCTTGGTCGCCGTTCCACGGTCGAAGATGCCCTCGTCGCCCTCCTCCAGAATAACCATGCAACTGCCCTTGATGCGCGGGTCGTCGGAGATTACCGCCGCGGTGACGAAGTTGGCGAAGGCGATGTTGGTGATGAAGCGGCCGCGCTTATCAACCTGCAACATCGGCTCTTCTCCGTCCTTCCACTCGACGACGCGCAGCTTGCCGCTCAGGATACCGGTGTCGATGCCGACGTAGGGCAGCGGCTCGGTCAGCGCGAAGGCCCCGCGCCAGGGCTTGCGGTCCTCGCCCGCCTGCGGAGGCGCGGCCAGCGTCTTATAGTGGCTGACCTGCTCGGCGGTGCCGCACTCGTGGATCGGGGCCAGCGCCAGAAAGCTAGCGAGGCTGCCCGTCGCCGCGCCGCCGTCCACCCACGCCAGCTCAAAGGCCGCCAGCGAGAGTGCCAGGTTCTTCGGCCCGGCGATGAATCCGCCCTCTTCCGGTTCCATGAACGCCGCGGTGATCCCGGCGCGATCGAAGGCCTCCATCATCCCGGCCTTGGCGGGGGTCCACTCATGGGTATTGCGCTCGCCAGCCGCGACCATCTGCGCCACCGTAGTGCGCGCCACGGCGCGCGACGACTGCACCAGCATCTGCAGGTCGAAGCGGTCCGCAAAACGCCACTGAATCTGGCGCACCGCATCCCCGGGGAGCGTGTGCATGGTCTTTACTTCTGGTGCCGCAGCCGTAGCCATAGATTGGAACCTCGCGCAGTTCCTCTGATTGTCTCAGACTGCGCCTAGAGCGGTTTGTGACCATCATCACCAGCGGGTGTCCCGGCACCAGGCTTTGCGGCCGGTCAGGCCGCCTTCTGGTGCTGCTGTTCCGGGGTGACCACATTCGCCACCTTCCTCCGCTTCTTACGCGAGGACACCCAAAGATCGCGCTGGATCTGCATTCCCAACCACATTTCAGCTTCTACCGCCAGCGCATCCTGTAGTCGCAGCGCCATATCAGCCGACACCGCAGACCTCCCATTGATGACCCGAGACAGCGCCGCGCGCGTAACGCCAAGATGCTTCGCTAGCGCGGTCACAGAGTTTCCCACGCTCAGATTGCCATTCTCCAGGATGTCGGCAATCAATTTACCGGGGTGTGCCGGGTTATACATCCTCATAGCTTCTCCTTAGTGGTAGTCCTGATAATCGACAAGGATAGCGTCCTCGCCATCAAATCCGAACGTCAATCTCCAGTTTCCGTTAACGCTAACCGCCCACAAGCCAGCCAACTCACCTTTCAATGGATGCCAGTTCCAGCCCGCAACATTCATCTTTTCCGGCGACCGGGCAAGCCCCAAAGCCGTAAGCTGGACGTTCAGCCGTGCCGCGTGCTTGGGCTGAATGCCTGCCTTGGAGCCGGTCTCGAAGAACCGCTGGACGCCTTTGTGCCGGAAGCTCCCGATCATGCAACCATCGTATACCGAAACGCTACGCTATACGATATTTTTTTGCCGGAGCGGATGGTCCAGTATGGTTCCGCGGGACTGCAAGGGTGCCGGATCGACCAAGTTCTTCCCAGCCATCTTGCCGCGCCTTCTATAATGGCTCATGGCAATCACTCCAGCGGCCCCGGGAAGTTCCGGGAATGCCGCACCTTCCAGACAGGAAGGGAAGAGTCCCGACTCCATCGCGACGGACGCAGGCATCGAGCGTGAGATATCTCTGCCGCTCCCGCTTCCATTGGAGTCTCTGCGTTCGGAGCCGCCCGCCGAGGCTGTGCTTGCGGGGACTCGACCGGTGGGCGACAAGGAAGATGAGCCGGTGGAGGAGTCCTCGGCAGGACATCTTGCCGGGTCCAGCGCGGCGACCATCGACGAGATGGATGCAAAGTTCACGCGTCTGCTCGCAGAAGTCCATAAGAACCGGCCGGGCGACGACCTGGAGATTATCCGCCATGCGTGGGCGTTCTGTCTGGAGCAGCATGAGGGGCAGAAGCGAGCTTCGGGCGAGCCATACGTCGTGCATCCGCTGGAGGTTGGGCTTGTGCTGGCGGAGCTGAAGATGGATTCGACGGCGATTGCCGCCGGCCTGCTGCATGACGCGGTCGAAGACACCGACGTGACCACCGAAGAGGTCGAGAAGCGCTTCGGCGAACAGGTGGCGCACATCGTCGAGGGCGTCACCAAGCTGGACAAGATCAAGTTCGCCAACCGCGAAGACCACCAGGCCGAGAACATCCGCAAGATGCTGCTGGCCATGGTCACCGATGTCCGCGTCGTCATTATCAAGCTGGCCGACCGCCTGCACAACATGCGCACCCTGGAGCACCTGGTCAGCGAGAAGCGGCAGAAGATCGCCAAGGAGACGCTCGACATCTACGCGCCGCTGGCCCACCGCCTGGGCATGGGCAAGCTGCGCGGCGAGCTGGAAGACCTGGCCTTCCGCTACACCGACCCCTTCGCGTATGAGCAACTCTCCACCGAGGTGGACGCGCTGCGCGGCGAGGGAGAGGTCTTCCTCGCGGGCGTCGTCAAGACGCTGGAAGACAAGCTGGCCGAGCACAAGATCGCCGGCCGCGTGGAGTGGCGCATCAAGCGCCTCTACTCCATCCAGCAGAAGCTCTCCGAGCAGAAGATCCCCCTGGACCAGGTCTACGACCTGCTTGCCATCCGCGTTATCTGCCAGTCCGTGCAGGACTGCTACGCTGTGCTTGGACTGCTGCATAGCATCTGGCGCCCGGTGCCGGGCCGCATCAAGGACTTCATCGCCATGCCGCGGCCCAATCTCTACCAGAGCCTGCATACCACGGTGATCGCGCCCGGAGGCCATCAGTTCGAGGTGCAGATTCGCACCGAGGAGATGCACCGTGTGGCTGAGGAGGGCATCGCGGCGCATTGGAAGTACAAGGCCGCAGACAATGTCACACCCAAGGACGAGGCACGCCTGGCCTGGGTGCGCCAGTTGATGGAGTGGCAGCGCGAGATGTCGGACCCCAACGAGTTCATGTCCACGCTGAAGATCGACCTCTACCCGGAGGAGGTCTACACCTTCACTCCCAAGGGCAAGGTGGTGGTCCTGCCCAAGGACGCCAGCCCCATCGACTTTGCCTACACCATCCACACCCAGGTCGGCAATACCACCACCGGGGCCAAGGTGAACGGGCGCATGGTTCCGCTGCGCACCAAACTGCGCAACGGCGACATCGTCGAGATCACCACGCAGGCGGGCCACTCGCCCAGCCGCGACTGGCTCAGCTTCACCAAGAGTTCGCGCGCCCGCAACAAGATCAAGCACTGGCTCAACGAGCACCAGCGCGAGCGCGCCGTGGAGGTTGGCAGCAAGCTGCTGGAGCGCGAGGCGCGCAAGTACAAGATGGCGCTCTCCAAGTATCACGAGGCCGACTACGACAAGGTCGCCGCCGAGTACGGCCTCAGTTCGCAGGCCGAGCTGCTCGCCGGTGTCGGCTTCGGCAAGTATTCCGCGCGCCAGGTGCTGAACAAGCTGGAGCCCGGATCGACCATGGCCATCGAGCCGGCCGCGCCCGAGGGCGTTGTCAGCAACACACTGGGCCAGATGTCCGACGCGGTCAAGCGAGTCTTCTTTGGCAGGGGATCGGAGTCGCTTCAGGTCGAGGGCCAGGACGACCTGCTGGTCTACCGCGCGCGCTGTTGCAACCCAATCCGTGGCGAAGAGATTATCGGCTACGTCACCCGCGGCAAGGGCGTCGCGGTCCACGCCCGCAGTTGTCCCAACGTGCAGAACCTGCTCTACGAGTCGGACCGCAGAATCCAGGTCGAGTGGGCGCCGTTGCCCGGAGACACGGGAGCCCAAGGCGCGGCGCAGACCTATCCCGTCAAACTCACCGTGATCTGCGACGACCGCGCTGGAATGCTGAAGGAGTTTACCGCCATCATCTCCGACGAGGGAACCAACATCCGCTCCTCCAGCTCGGAGGCATCCGACGACGGCGGCGCGGTGGTGGACTTCGTCGTGGAAACCATCGATGTCCGCCATCTCAACCGCCTGGTCGACAAACTGCGCCGCGTGCAAGGCGTCCACGACGTCCAGCGCGTGCAGAAGATATAGCGCATGGACAGAGCGGATGGGATTGCTTGTCACAAACAATCTGAAACTGTTTTAAGCTGCGACCGCTGTTGCATCGCCAAAATACTCGCTGGGCATGGGCGACCGGGCCGCCACAAACAGCAGCGCAAGCAGAAGCAATAGCTTGGCGTCCCCCGCGTAGAGCATCAGGAACGTCAAGGGCGAGAACAGCAGCGCATAGATCACGGCAAACGTCAGCATCGAGGCATAGGAGAAGGTTGCCTTGCCGGGCACCACCTCGCGCGTCAGAAACACCAGCAGCGCTCCAAATGGGACATATAGAGCAAGCAGCGTATAGTCTCCAGAGCACAGTGGGAAGAGCGTGGTAGCCACTGCCAGCGCGGTCAACTGGTTGAGCATAGGCATCCTGTAGAAGACGGCAAGCAGCAGCATAAACCCGGCTATCGCGATGTACTCGTCAACGAGCACCAATGGGAGCACAACATGCTCTTCCCAAGTTCTGTCGTCGCTCAGTTTTGGCACCTCTACGAGGGCCTTGTCCGGATGAATGCCGCCCATCTTCACGGTCAGCGCGGCTGACTTCATACCGTCGAGCAGGGAGTGGTTGAATCGCTCTTCCTCGACTTGTGCCAGGTTGGCTACATACATGCCGAGATAGAGATTTACACCAGGCCTCAGTTCCCGATATGCCTTCCAGGGGTTCGGGCCAAGGGCCGTTAATGCCGCCAGCGTCACCAGTCCCGTGGTTACCAGGCTTAGCGCCGCCTGCTTGAACCAGCGGCGGCGAATCAGAAGCAGCAAGAACAGAATGGAAAAGGGCTTGACGCAGGCGGCGAGGCCGATCAACACGGCCGCCGTACGGAGCCTCCCTCGCAACAGGAAGCAGAGGCCAGCCGCGGACAGTGCCCACGCCACGCCCTCGAGATTTCCCCGGTCGGCGGTGAACCACATCGGATAGCCCAATACAGCGGTGGTGACGATTGCGGCGGCGGCAGCGAGCCAAACCGCCCGGCTGGGGTGACCGGCACGCCATGTCACCAGCGCAAAGCCCACCATGCAGATCGCTAAGAAAACGAGGTAGGGCCGAATCGGATGGCCCGGGAACGTGTGAAGCAGTGCTTTGTAAACGAAGGCAGCAGGCGCGGGATAGGTGAAGATGGGAAACCCGGAGCCCAACGCTGCGGCTCCATGGGATAGATGCGCGGTCTT
>DAIRTY010000083.1:0-7818 GCA_036803645.1 Acidobacteriaceae bacterium
CGCAGGGGCTGGCCACATGCCGTTATTCTGCAAACGATGGCCGCCGCAAAATGACCGCCTCCCAATCCGCCTAATGCTATACTTCTCGCTATACGCAACCTTCAGACGAGGCTTGCAATCCAATCCTTTAGAGACATGGCGGCCCATGCGGCACGCTGTGGAGGCGACCTATTCCACCGATCGATAAGCGTTCCGCCAAGTCCTTCATCCGCACCAACGAACGTATCCGCGCCCGCGAGATTCGCGTCATCGACGAGAACGGCGAGCAGCTCGGCATCATGCCTCCCTTCGAGGCCCTGAAGATGGCCCGCGAGCGGATGCTCGACCTGGTTGAGATCTCGCCCAACGCCGTCCCGCCCGTCTGCCGCATTCAGGACTACGGCAAGTTCCTCTACGAGAAAGACAAGAGCGAACGCGCCGCGCGCAAGAAGCAGAAAGTCATCGTCATCAAGGAAGTCAAGTTCTCCGTCACCGTCGACGAGCACGACTACCAGACCAAGAAGAACATGGCCATCCGCTTCCTCGGCGACGGCGACAAGGTCAAAGCCTCCCTGCGCTTCAAGGGCCGCCAGATGGCCCACCGCGACCTCGGATACAAAATAGTCAACCGCCTCATCCTCGACATCGGCGACGCCGGAATGGTCGAGTTCATGCCGCGCATGGAAGGCACCACCCTGCACGCCATCATCGCCCCAGCGCGCAAGGCCGAAGCCCCGCCCAAAAAGCCCGCCGCCGCACCGGATGCGAAGCCGACTGACACAAAGCCAGCAGACGCCGCGAAGTCCATCGAGGTTGCGACGGCAGCTCCGCCCGCAAGCGACGCACCTCCCGCGCAGCCCTGAGCCACGCGGCCTGTTCGACCTTCCAGTCATTCTGCCGCAGCCCCAGGAAGTCGTCATTCTGGCGATACCCAAGAAGTCGTCATTCTGGCGAAGCCAGAATCTCCGTATTTGTCTTGCAGCGCGACACTCTACATCATCCAAAGAATGCTTCCAGTAAAATTATTTCGTTTTCTCTTCGCCCATTCCCGTTTTGGGTGCTAGAATCCCTCTTGACCCTTCCACCGAGGAGAATAACGCCGTGGCCGATGATCGCAACAAAGCAATCGAAACCGCACTCGCAGCGCTGGAAAAGCAGTTTGGCAAAGGCTCCGTCATGCGCCTCGGCTCGAAAGAGGCCATCGGCCCCATCGCCGTCATCTCCACCGGCTCCATCTCCTTCGATGCCGCCACCGGAGTAGGCGGCGTCCCGCGCGGCCGCGTCATCGAGGTCTTCGGCCCCGAGTCCTCCGGCAAGACCACCATCTCGCTGCAGATCATCGCCGAGGCGCAGAAGGCCGGCGGCCTCGCTGCCTTCGTCGACGCGGAGCACGCGCTCGATCCCGCCTACGCCAAAAAGCTCGGCGTGGACATCGACAACCTCCTCATCTCCCAGCCCGACTACGGCGAGCAGGCCCTCGAGATCGTCGAGGCCCTCGTCCGCTCCGAAGCCATCGACGTCCTGGTGGTCGACTCCGTCGCCGCCCTCGTCCCCAAGGCCGAGCTGGACGGCGAGATGGGCGACTCCCACATGGGCCTGCAGGCCCGCCTCATGTCGCAGGCCCTGCGCAAGCTCACCGGCACCGTCTCCAAGTCGCGCACATGCCTCATCTTCATCAACCAGATCCGCGAGAAGATCGGCGTCATGTTCGGCAACCCCGAAACCACCACCGGCGGCAAGGCGCTCAAGTTCTACTCCTCCATGCGCATCGACATTCGCCGCATCGGCGCGGTCAAGGAGGGAGACGTCGTCGTCGGCTCGCGCACCAAGGTCAAGATCGTCAAGAACAAGGTCGCCGCTCCCTTCCGCGACGCCGAGTTCGACATTCTCTACGGCGAAGGCATCTCGCGCGAAGGCGATGCCCTCGACCTCGCCGTCCTCCACAACATCGTCGACAAGAGCGGCGCGTGGTATAGCTTCCAGGGAGAGCGCATCGGCCAGGGCCGCGAGAACGTGCGCGCCTTCCTCAAGGAGAACAAGGAAGTCTTCGCCCGCGTCGACTCCGAGTTGCGCAAGAAGCTCGGCATCGGTGCTGCCACCGTCGCCGCCGAAATCCCTCCCGTCCCGGCCGGAGCCGCCGTCGCCGCCCACGAAGCCGTCAAGTCCCGCAAGTAACCGTTGAATTGAGTGGAAGCAAAGTGCCGGAAGACTCCTCTTCCGGCACTCTTGCGTTGCGGCGTGCTACTTGACGATCGCCTCGCCCAGCGGAATCACCACTCGTCCAGCCGTGGCATTCAGAATCTCAACAAAGGAAACGAAGAGCGCATCCAGCCCGGTCAACAGACCGAAATAGCCGCCAATTCTGCCGCAGGTCCACGGCCCGATGCTGTAGCCGTAGTCGCCCCACGCCAGCAGGAAGAAGGTAATCCACAGCAGCAGAAAGATGCTCCACACCGCCTTGTTCAGGCGGAAGCTGACGATCCACAACAGCAGCGTGAATACGCCCCACATCAGCAGCACCGTGCCTCCGGCGGCCGGTGGAGGCGCCTTCAGCCAGCCCGCCCCGATCGTCCACTGCAACAGCGCGAACCACCACCAGAACATCCCGTAGGAACAGAAGGCAACCATGCCAAAGGTATTGCCTGCCTTGAACTCCAGCACTCCGGCCACCAGTTGCGCCAGTCCGCCGTAGGCAAAGGCCAGCGGCACCACAATCGGCACTGCCTCATGGGGCAGCATCCCTGCGTTGATCGCGCTCAGCACGACCGTTGTAAGGCCGAATCCCGCAAGCCCCAGAGGACCAGGGTTAGCCTGCTTTACTGCAAATGGTGCGATGGTTGGTGCATGGGCAGAGTCGGACATTGCTGAACTTGCTCCTTTAGGTTGGATGGTTCCATGCGCAGAGTGCCGCTTCTAAGCAAGATGTGAGTTGGCCCTCAAAGTCGCAGTATTTTTTCCCCGCTGCAAATAATTGGGGTGTCCGGTCTTCCGGACACCCCAGATATTGCTGTATGTTGTCGCGATCTACTGCGGTGGCGCTGGCGTAATCGCACTAGGTCCGCCGGGGCCGCGTCCTGCTCTGCCTGGTCCGCCTGGCCCGCGTCCAACTCCGCCGAATCCGCCTGCACCGCGGCCCGCGTGCAGCTTGGTCCACTGCTCCGGCGTAAGCACAACGCGAATGCCGAGCAGCATTCTGGCGTTGGCCTTCTCCAGCTCCGCGCGCGCCTCAGCTACCTTGTCGATCTGGGCCATGGCCTTGATGGTGTCGGGCGGATTGGCGCTCAGCAGCGGCTCCAGCAGCGCATTCTGTTTCTCCACGTTCGCCTTCAGGTCGATCAGTTGAAGCCGGCTCTGCTCAAAGATGCCTTCCATCTTCTTGGTCTGCTCGGGCGTAAGGGTGAGTCGCTGCACCACCATGGGGTTCTTCCACCACATCCCTTCGGGCGCAATGCGGAAGCCCGCCTCCATGCCGCCGCCCCGCTCTCCATGGAAGCCGCCTTCCATCTTGCCACGGCTAGGCATCCTTCCGGTGCCGCGGAAGTTGCCCGGGCCTTTGCCCTGCATCGTGCCGGAACGCATCCCCTGCCCCATGCCTGGCCGCATTCCCTGGTCCATCCCAGGATGCATCATCCCAGGATCCATCCCTTTGCCCATTCCGGGCCCCGACGGCGGTTGCCGTTCGATGGGTGCGGCTGCGGGAGCTGCCGGAGCTGTAGCCGCCGGCTGTGCGGGTGTCTGCTGCGCAGGCGCCGATTGGGCGAACGTGATCGTACCACCCAATGCGAATGCGGCGACCGCAAACAGTGCGATGAGGGTCTTTCGATCAGTCATGGTTAGTCCTTCCTTTGGTCCGTAGTAGGAACGGAGGTTTCGCTGTTGACCGCAGTCTCGTCGCCCGTTGGATCGGCCAGCGCCTGCATGGAAGCTGGCACCGACCTGGAGATCTCGCTGTTGATGTCTTCCAGCAGTGCCTCGTCGGCTTGCGCATTGCGGTCTGCATTGCTGACCGCAACACTGGAGACGCTCGCTGCCGGCGGCGCATGCGTGTGCCGGCGCATCACCTGCAAGGGAAGCAGCGCGGTCAGAAACATGGCGGCGGCCGCAACCCAGTACGCCGGTATAAGCGATTGCGAATGCGAACGTCGCGCCGGCAGAATCCATCGCGGCCTGCTCCGCAACTCTTCGTCGGCGTACGCGTTGCTCGCCTCGCGGAAGAGGCTGATCGCCTCCCGCAGGCTGGCAAGCTCCATGGCGCACTGCTCGCACACCAACAGGTGCGCCTCGGCCTGCGCAAGCTCAGCGCTCGCCGTCTCCGTCGTCCCGCCCATCAGCTCGCCAAACTGTTCGCCCGTCAGGTGAGTCTCGCCCAGCGGTGCGCATTCAGTGGTCCCGGCTTGCGCTGCCAGTTGTTCCGTCGTCAGTTGAGGAGTCATTCTGTCTCCTTCGTTGTTGCGTTGCGCAGTGTTGCGTTGCGCGTTGTTGTGTCGTGGGGTGAAAAATCGTGTTGCGCGCGGATGACGGCCAGTGCGCGGTACAGGTGGCTCTTGACCGTCCCCAGCGGCAGGCCCGTAACAGTGGCAATCTCGGGAATCTCCATCTCCTCCATAAAGCGCAGCAGAAAGATGCTGCGCTGCCGCGCGGAGAGCCCCGCCACCGTCTCCCATATCCCTGCCACCTGCTGCTTCGCAATCAGATGTGCCTCGGCGGAGCCTTCCCGCGTGGGTACGAAGGCCGAAACCTCCGCCACATCCACCGCGCTGGCCGAGACGCGCTTCCAGAAGCGGAACCGTCCCGTCCGCGTGTGGTCGCGCGCCAGGTTCAGCGCAATCCGAATCAACCACGTCGCCAGCGAACAGTCTTCGCGGAAGCTCGCCCGCGCGCTCCAGGCGCGCATAAACGTCTCCTGTGTCAGCGTCTCGGCGGTATCGCGGTCGCGTAGCGTCGCCAGCAGAAAGCGGAAGACCCGCGGCTGGTACATTGCAACCACATTCTCCAGGTCGTCGAGCGGGGTGGCCCGCGCCTCGTTCCCGAGGGAGACACTCGTCGATGAAAACATCTGTGCCCCTTCAAACGCCATATGAATTCCTGCGGCTCGCATAATACGGACGGCTGCCACTGGCACCGGACGGCATCTACCCGCCCCGGACGGCGTACCGCCTGCTCGTTTCGAGCGGCTACTAAGACAGACGGAGGCGGATGCAGGGAAGTCTACGCCCATCAAGTAATATTTTTCCCTCTGGTTTGGGGTATTCTGCTTTTACAGATGAAATTCGTCAAGGCAGTCTATCCCGGCACCTTCGATCCCCTCACCAACGGCCATCTGGACCTGATCGAGCGAGGCTCCCGCATCGTCGACGAGCTGGTCGTCGCCATCCTGCGCAACGACGACAAGGGCGTCCCGCTCTTCTCCGTCGCCGAGCGCACAGAGATGATCGCCGATGCCATCGCAGTCTCCGGCTTCCAGAACGTCTCCGTCACCACCTTCAACGGCCTGCTCGTCGACTTCTGTCACGCCCAGAACGCCAAGGCCGTCCTGCGCGGCATCCGAGCCATCACCGACTACGAGTATGAGTTCCCCATGGCCATGATGAACCGCAAGCTCGACCCCTCCCTCGAAACCATCTTCATGATGCCCACCGAGCAGTACACCTACGTCAGCTCCCGCCTCATCAAGGGCGTCTTCAAGCTCGGCGGAGACGTCAGCGCCCTCGTCCCCCCGCTCGTCATGCAGCGTCTCAAGGCCAAGGAAACCCGCTAGATAACGACTCCTTACAGCCTTTTCGGAATTGCTATAGACCGAAAGGAATTGTCATTCTGAGCGAGAAAACACGATTGTCATTCTGAGCGCAGCGAAGAATCCCCGCATTTCATTCGAGCCACAACAGTCTGCATCATCCGGGAAAATGTCTTAGCCTAATGCAATGACCAGCCGCAAGCCGCCCATCCCCGAGTTCGACCTCCCAACCTGGCTGCGCAATCTCCCCAAGGTCGAGCTGCACCTCCATCTCGAGGGCACCATCGAGCCCGAAACCCTCGTCTTGCTCTCTCGCCGCAACGACCCCGACCCGCTCACCCTCGACGACGCGCGCGGCCTCTACACCTACGCCGACTTCCTCGGCTTCCTCGCCGCCTTCAAGTCCGTCACCGAGCGCCTCCGCACCCCAGCCGACTACGAACTCATCACCTACAACATGGTCCGCGACCTCGCCGCCCAGGGCATCGTCCACGCCGAGGTCTACATCTCCTTCGGCATCCTCTACCACTGGAAGCACACAGATGTAGAGCCATTCGTAGCCGCCATCGAGCGCGGCCGCATCCGCGCCGAGCGCGAGTTCGGCACCACCATCTACTGGCTCATCGACGCCGTACGCAACTTCGGCCCCGAAGAAGCCGCCCGAGTCTTCCGCAAGGCCGCCGAACTCCACGCCCAATTCCCCTCCATCGTCGGCATCGGCATCGGCGGAGACGAGGCCCGCGGCCCAGCATCCCTCTTCAAAGAACATTACGCCGAGGCGCGCGCCGCCGGCCTTCGCCTCACCGCCCACGCTGGCGAAACCGGCGGCCTCATCGAAGGCCCCGCCAGCATCTGGTCCGCCATCAACATCGGCGCAGAGCGCATCGGCCACGCCCTCGCCGCCCACCACGACCCCGAACTCATGCAGGTCCTCGCCGCCCGCCAGCTCCCCGTCGAACTCTGCGTCACCTCAAACCTGCGCACCGGCTGCTGCCCCTCGCTCGACGACCACCCCCTGCGCGCCTACTTCGACCTCGGCCTCATGGTCACCCTCAACTCCGACGACCCACCCATGTTCGGCTCGAGCCTGCTCGACGAGTACGCCCTCGCCCACTCCCACTTCGGCTTCTCCCTCGACCAGCTCCGCGAGCTCGCCGCCAACTCCGTCGAAGCCAGCTTCCTCCCCCCGCACCGCAAACTCCACCTCCTCTCCCGCATCGAGCAATACCGCTAGCGGACAGTCTTCTGGTCGCCGACAATATGACGGAAATTCATTGAACCTCGATGGATCCAATTAACCGCACTCGTCACGATTATTTTAGCCATGCTTACGAACCGTGGTACGATTTACTGCTATGAAACATTTTCTGATCCTTTGCTGACAACGGAATTTGTATAAATCCAATGTGGTTCTTTGTTATTAGGCAGGGAAGATATGTGTGATGATCGAAATGACCAAATCAATTTCGAAGCGTACCGAGTCGCAAGAGAGGCGCGCAACTTGGAGATCACGCTATTCTGGCAGAGGTCAAATTACTTTCTGGTGTTGAGTACGGCAATTGCCATTGGCTTCTTTTCTCTCCATGAACAGAAGTATGCCTTGCCGCTGGCAGTCTTTGGGTTGGTAGTTGGATTATTGTGGATTGCGGTTAATCTTGGCAGCAAGTTTTGGCAGTGCCGGTGGGAGCACAGACTCCGTCTAACAGAAGAACAACTACGACCGAACCTGAATTTATTTTCAGCGACGTGGGAGACAGTACAAGATGACGTTAGACAGAGCTTTCAGTTTCGAAGGCGAGGCATAATCCACCGCATTTACACCCGGCTCGTTCTACTGAAACCTTCCGTCACCCTCATGATGACACTTCTCTCACTGGCATTTGTGGGGTTCTGGATCGCTGTCATGCTGGTTGTGAAATTCCACAAAGGGTAACCCTATTCATGAGAGTAGAACGAGATGAGATTCCCTCGGGGTACCCCACGTCTCGCCTCTGAGACCTGTCTTCTGCATGATCCAGCCCCTCCCGCGCCCCGTGCAAACCGTCCGCCCCACCCCCTCCGCCGCCGTCGTCGCCTGTTCTTGCTGTCATCCTGAGCGCGTCTTT
>DAIRTY010000084.1:0-7796 GCA_036803645.1 Acidobacteriaceae bacterium
AGGCGCGAGGCGAGAACAGTTGTCGAAGCGATGCGCCGTCCTGCTGCATCGAATCCTAGGAGAAGATAGCGAATGGCATCCAACGAAATCGGAGCGACTGTAGCAACGACGACTCACACGCACCCGCACGCGCACAGTGCCGCGGCGCACGACTACTCGCGGAACCCGATGAACATCTACTGGGAGATGACGCAGGCCTGCGGACTGGCCTGCCGCCACTGCCGCGCAGAGGCGATCTCCACGCCGCATCCCGAGGAGCTGACGCACGCCGAGAGCATGGACCTGCTGCAGCAGATTGCGAGCTTCGGCGATCCGCTGCCACACCTGATCCTGACCGGTGGCGATCCGCTGAAGCGCGCCGACCTGTACGAGCTGATCGACGAGGCGCACCGGTTGGGGCTGACGATTTCCGTCACGCCCAGCGCGACCAATGATCTGACCTACGACGTGCTGGCCAAGCTGAAGGCGCACGGCGTCGAGAGCCTGGGACTGAGCCTGGACGGCTCGACCGCTGCGCTGCATGAGGCCGTTCGCGGCGTCGAAGGCTGCTTCGACTGGACGATCCAAGCGGCGAAAAACGCGGCGAAGCTGGGAATACCGATTCAGGTCAATACGCTGGTGGCGCAGGAGACAGAGAGCGATCTGCCGGCGATCTACGAGCTGTTGAAGAGCGTCACGGTGATGCGCTGGAGCCTTTTTTTCCTGATTGCGGTGGGCCGGGGCAAGCTGCTGAAGCCGGTCTCGCCAGAGCGCGGCGAGGAGATCATGAAGTGGGCCTACGACTTGACACAGGTTGCGCCGTTTGTGGTGGCGACCACGGAGGCGCCTTCGTATCGCCGCGTTGCTCTGGATCGGATGCGGGCGAAGGGATGGACGCGCGCGCAGATCGCGCAGGCGCCGGTGTATCGCGGCTTCGAGATTCGCGATGGACACGGGATCGTGTTCGTGTCCAACACGGGCGAGATCTGTCCGGCAGGCTTTCTGCCGCTGGTGACGGGCAATGTGCGCGCGAACAAGCTGGTGGATGTCTACCGCGACTCGCCGGTGTTCCGTGAGCTGCACACGCCGAGCCACTTCAAGGGGAAGTGCGGGGTCTGCGAGTATCGCACGCTATGCGGAGGATCGCGGGCGCGCGCGTTTGCGTATACCGGCGACCCGCTGGAGAGCGATCCCTTCTGCGCGTACGAGCCGAAGGGTGCGACAGCTGCATCCCACTCATCGCGATAAGACCGCGATGGATGGGCACGCAGTTGCCGAGAAGGAGTAGGATTTCGGCGAGGATTCTGCTCATGATTGGGAAGATGGTTGTGGCGGGAATTGTATGTGCGGGGATGGCGCTGGGACAGTCGGTGGTAGTTCCGGTGGCAGCGGCGGGCAAGCTGCCAGAGTTCGACGCGGCAACGATCAAACCCGCGAGCCCGAATAATTACGAGATCAACGGTGGGTATACCTATCCGGGCGGCACATTCAGATGCGTAGGCTGCACGTTGCAGTATCTGGTGATGCTGGCCTTCAACCTTCAGAACTGGCAGGTCACGGGTGGGCCAAGTTGGATCGACATCAACAGAGGCAGCCGATACGACATCGAGGCCAAGCCTACGGAGTCGTCGCAGGCCACCAAGTTGAATAACCCGGAGAAGAAAACGCCTCCCAGCGCGGAGCAACGTCAGATGCTGCAATCGCTGCTGATGGATCGATTTCAGTTGAAGTTCCATCGTGAGCAAAAGGAAGGCGACGTATACATCCTGTCGCGAGGGGACAAGCCGCTCAAACTGCAACCTCCCAAGGACCCTGCGGGGATTCATTGGGCAGGCCAACCCGGTGGAGGAGCCATCGTTATCGGAAGCGGCGTCGCCGGCATAAATATTTCGATGCCGGAGTTGGGCGCGCGGTTGAGTGGTTTTCTACGGCATCCAGTGCAGGATCAGACGGGGCTGATAGGAACATATGACTTCGAGTACCGAACCGGCAATGAAGATCCGGACTCGAGTGCCACGGTTGGGATCATTAAATCGATGCAGGAGATTGGGTTGAAGCTGGCGCAGGGCAAAGGGCCGGTGGAGACGATTGTGGTCGACCACATCGAGCGGCCATCGGAGAATTAGATATTAGCGAGATGATGGGGCACCCGAGACGACCCCACCTTAGCCGCGATGAGACTGCAGCGAAGATGGGGCACCCAGTAAATACGGAGATTCTGGCTGCGCCAGAATGACGACCACTTAGGATTCAGGCGAGGGTGAGGCCGATGCGGCGGGCGCGGGCAAGGGTGCGCGGGGAGAGGGGCTGGTTTGGCTCCTTGCCTTGCAGGCCGATCCAGAGGGTTGCGACTGGTTTGATACCGAGCATCTTCGCGCTGATGCGCAGGGCTCGCGCGGCCCCGGTGAGGATGGGGATGAAGAAGCCGGGCATGGCTGACGAGCTGACCAGCACGGCCTTGCGAGTGAGGCGTTTCGAGCGCATCTTAGGCGCGGCCTGTCCCCACGGCCAGTACGCGTAGCCCACCAGCCGCTCCATGAAGCGGCGGAAGAGGGCGGTGACGTTCCAGCAGTTGACCGGCGAACCGAGGACGAGGACGTCGGCGGCGTCGATCTCGGTCAGCATGGATTCGAGATCGTCCTGCTGTACACAACGGCCGCGCTTGGAGCCGGGCTCCTGAGTGCATCGGCGGCAGTTGGTGCAGAACTCGAGATGCTGGTCCGTGAGATAGAGGGTGTGCGTCTGGGCGCCTTTTTCCCGCGCGCCAGCGAGAATGGCCTGCACCGCGGAGTCGGTGGCGCCTCCCTTGCGGTAGCTGCCGACGATTGCCACGACCTTTTGTGGCATGGGGAACCTCCTGTCGCGTGCGAGAACAGTGTAATCCCCGATGGGGGAAAAGTGGATGAAGGCGCGGGCGTGGTTACAAAAAAAACGCTGGAGGACTGAATGAAGCTCCTCCAGCGTGCGCTAAGTTGGATGGTGCGTTGGTGCAAAAACAAACAAATGCGAAATACGGGGGATCCTTCGCTACGCTCAGGATGACAACATCTTGTTGCTCAGGATGACAGCGACATTTTCCTATGCCACTTCGCGGCGGTCGCGGGCGGCCGCGCGGCGGTTGAGGTTTACGCTGACGATCTTGGAGACTCCGGGCTCCTGCATGGTGACTCCGTAGATGAGGTCTGCCATCTGCATGGTGCGCTTGGAGTGGGTGATGACGACGAACTGAGTGCCGGAGGACATCTCGGCGATCATGTCGGCGAAGCGGCCGACGTTGGACTCGTCGAGCGGTGCGTCGACCTCGTCGAGGACGCAGAAGGGCGCGGGCTGGAACTGGAAGATGCCGACCAGGAGCGCGAGCGCGGTGAGGGCCTTCTCGCCGCCGGAGAGGAGCAGGATGTTCTGCAATTTTTTGCCCGGCGGCGAGGCGACGATGTCGATGCCGGAGTCGGCGGAGTTCTCCTCGTCGGTGAGGCGCATGAAGGCCTGGCCTCCGCCGAAGAGCTTGGCGAAGGTTGCGCCGAAGTTGCGGTTGATGACCTCGAAGGCAGCGTCGAACTTGACGCGGGAGACCTCGTCGATCTCCTTGATGGAGGCCTGGGTGTTGTCGATGGACTCGAGCAGGTCGCGGCGCTGGGTTTCGAGGAAGCCGTGGCGTGCGGCGGTCTCGTGGTATTCATCGAGGGCCATCATGTTGACCGGGCCCATGGCTTCGAGGCGCTGCTTGAGGGCGCGGGCTTCCTCCTCGGCGGCGGCGAGGGCTTCGCCCGCGATGCGGAGGATGGCGTCGTCGGCGCGCAGGAGGGCGGCCTCGATGGCGAGGTCGTTGAGGCAGGTTTCATCGATGTGCTCGATGTCGGAGGCGAGCTTGGCGGAGTGGGCGGTGAGGTTGGCGCGCTGTTCGCGGAGGTCTTCGGTGTGGTGGCGGAGGGTGCGGAGTTTGGCGTCCAGCTCGGCCATGCGCGCGCGCAGTTCAGCGGCCTCGGCGGTGAGGCACGCGCCCTCGGCGAGGGCTGCGGCACGCGTCTCGGCGAGGGAGGCGTGCTGCGCTGCAAGTTCGGTGGTCTCCTGCTCGCGGCGGACCTTTTCCGCTCCGGCGGACTGGAGTTGCTGCTCGATCTGACTGATGCGCGCGGAGTGCGCGTCGGCCATGCGGCGTGTCTGCTCGAAGGTGGCGAGTGCGTTGCGGCGGCGCTCCTCGAGTCCGGCGAGCGCGGCGGCGGCCTCGGCTGCGGACTGCTGTAGCGATTCGCGCTGCTGGCGGAGTGCGTCGAGCTGCTGCTGCAACTCAGCCAACTGCGCCTCCAGCGTGGCGCGCTCAGCCTCGAAGGCGGCGGCCTCCTGCTGGAGCCGGGTGATGGCTTCCTGCCGCTGCGCGCGGGCCTCGCGGTTGTGGCCGGCGGCCTGCGCCCACTCATCGAGGCGGCGCTCGATTCGCGCGGTCTCCTGCTCCATCTGGCGGAGGGCTGCGCCGGAGTTGGCGGATTCGCGCTCGGCATCGCGGCACTGCTGGGTCTTGGCGTCGAGCGCGGCGGTGAGTTCGCGGGCCTCGCGCTCGAGGTTCGCCGCTTCCTTCTCGGCCTGCGCGAGTTCAACTTCGGTGGCGTCGAGCTTGCGCTCGACTTCGGTGAGTTCGCGCTTGAGGGCGAGCGGCCCCTGCGCGCGGACATGGCCCCCGGTGACGGTGGAGTTGTGGAAGGCCTCTCCGGTGGGGCTGAGGAAGAAGCCGCGCGGATGCTGCTCCGCCAGCCGGCGCGCGGAGGCGGCATCGGGCGCGATGAATCCATCGCCCAGCCTGGGCAGCAGATCTTCCAGCGATGTGCCAAAACCGTTGAGCACGCGCACGCAGTCCTTCAATGCGACGACGCCCTCGGGCACGGGCAGGCTGTTGGCGATCTTCTGTTGAAGGCTGGCTGGATTCTCGCCGTGGATGAGGAATGTGGCGCGACCGGCGACGTCGGAGGCGAGCAAGCGCACGCCCGCGTCGGCCGCGTCCCAACTGTTGACGACGACGTAGTTCAGCTCATCGCGCAGGAACTCATCGACGACGCCCTCGTACTGGCCGTCGACTTCGAGGAAGTCGGCGAGGGTGCCCATGGGCGAGAGCGCATTGGCCGCAGCGTTTTTGGAGTTGGCTTTGAAGATGTTCTTTACCGTGTCGGTGGAGTAGCTGTGTTCGCGGATCAAGCCCTCGATGGAGGTGCGACGGCCTTGGAGGGCGGCGCGCTCTGAGCGCAACTGGTCTCCACGACGCCGGGCGGTGGATTCGGATTCGCGGGCCGCGTCGATGCTGCGTTGCAAGTGAGCGATCTCGGCTTCGAGGCTCTTGAGGCGCTCGGTGACGTTGCCGAATGTGGTGGCCACCTGGCCGCGCTCGAAGCCAAGCTCGGCCAACTCGCGGCGCGCTCCGTCGGACTCGGCGACCAGGCGCTCGGACTCGCGGTCGAGGCCGGCGAGGGCGACTTCGGCCTGCGCCTGCTGGTTGCGGCTCTGGCTGGCGCGCTCGAGTAACTGGAAGCCGGCGCGGCGGTTCTGCTCGGCCTGCTGCTCGCTGGCGGCGACGGAGCGGACCGCCTGCTGCGCGCGCTGCTGCTGTGCCTCGGCGGAGTCGCGCGAGACGGTTGCCTCGGCCGTAGCGTTTTCGAGGAAGCTGCGCTGCGATTCCAGTTCGCCGGAGAGGACGCGAAGCTGCTCACGCGCCTGGTCGAGGTCGTCGCCGCCGGAGGCGATGCGCGCGGTGAGTTCGGCGACGCGATCGGTGTTGGCGGCCATGCGGGCGGTGACGCGCTCCAGCTCGACGGCGGAGTGGTTGGCCTGCGCTCCTGCCTCTCGGACCTGCTGATCGAACTGATAGCCCTGCTCGACCCCGGCGGTGTGCTCGGCGTCCATCGCGTCGACCGAGGCGGACTGTTGGGCGATCTGGGCGGCAAGGACGGCGATCTGGGAGGCGACCCCGGACTGCTCGGCGTCGAGCTGGCTCATGCGGCTGGCGAGGACAACACGCAGGCGGGTGCGCAGGTCGTCGCGCAGCAGGCCATAGCGCTCGGCCTTGGAGGCCTGGCGCTTGAGCGAGTTCATCTGGTGGGTGACCTCCTCGAAGATGTCGTTGACACGCGCGAGGTTGACCTTGGCGGACTCCAGGCGCAGCTCGGCGAGGCGCTTCTTGGTCTTGAAGCGGGTGATTCCGGCTGCTTCTTCGAGAATGGCGCGGCGGTCCATGGGCTTGGAGCTGAGGATCTGGCCGATGCGCTCCTGACTGATGATGGCGTAGGTCTCTCCGCCCAGGCCGGTGCCCATGAAGATGTCCTGGATGTCTCGCAGGCGGCAGATTTTGCCGTTGAGCAGGTACTCTGAGTCGCCGGAGCGGAAGAGGCGGCGGGTGATGGTGACCTCGCCGGCGCGGACCGGGGAGCGGCCAAAGCGGCGGCGGCGGACCTTGAGGACGACTCCGGGAACGTCGGGGCCGGGGGCGGCGTTTTTTGCGGCCTCGGCGGGTTGGGGCTCGTCGTCTGTCGCGCTCTCGTCGAGCTGGTCGCGGTCCAGTTGCCCGGCGTCCACCACGCTTCCGTCGATGCCGATGACGACTCCGGGCTGCGCATCGCGGACGGCCTCTTCGGTCTCCTCGGCCTTCTGCTGGCGGAGCCGGGATTCGTCCCAGTCGCCGGGCATCTCGAGCGTCCGGGCCTGATCCTGACTGCGTTCGCTGGAGCCATCGCTCGACCAGTCGCTGCCGTCGTCGCCGGGCAGGTCTGCGTCGTCGTAGACCTCGGGATCGACCAGGGTGAGCGAGACTTCGGCCATTCCGGTGGGTTTGCGCTCGCGGGTGCCGGCGAAGATGACGTCCTCCATGCGGACGCCGCGCAGGCTCTTGGCGGACTGCTCGCCCAGCACCCACATGATGGCGTCGGAGATGTTCGACTTGCCGCAGCCGTTGGGGCCGACCACCGCGGCGATGCCGTCTCCCGAGAGATGGATCTCCGTGCGGTCGCAGAACGACTTGAAGCCGAGCATTTGGACCTTTTTGAGCTTGAGCAAACCACACCTCCGGGGAACGCGGCCAGACACAGCGAATGGCGCGAGGCAAACTTTCCGCCGTGCCGTACGGATTGGATGAGCCGTACAGCTTCCAATTTAGCTGGTCGCGGAGGCGGCATCAACAATACAAACTCTACATCTTGTGGATAAGGAGGCTCGAACCCCACAAATGGGCCGGGATGGTTGGAGCGGGTACTGGTTACCCCCCGAATCTGGGCACATGGTTCTATTCCTTGATGGCGGCGAGGTGGAGTTCGAGGGCGTCGAGGGTGCGGTTGAGGTGGGCGAAGCCGCGCGGGCGGCGGAGGGTGAAGGCTCGCGCCTGGCTGAGGATGCGGCCGCAGAGCAGGAAATTGCCGGTCTGGCGGCCGGTGGGCTTCATCAGGTAGTCGTAGTGGGTGAACTCCATCAGGCGAGTGACGGCGTGGACGCCTTGGACCGGGGTAATGCCCGGCTGCTTCCCCTCCTCTTCCGCCCATTCGAGGAAGAGAACCTGGCGCAGGGGCAGGCGCTGGGGAATCCCGGTGGGCTGGGGGACCGGAATGCGGACCTTGTCGTCGCGGCTGAAGACGCGGGGGAGCGATTCGTGTGAGCCGCCGAGGTGATCGAGCGCGCTGCGCCAGAGCTTCAGCGCGGGGGCAACGGGGACGACCAGCACATCTTCGCGGATGGGGTGTGGTATTGGACTTTGAACAAAATGCGGGGATTCTTCGCTACGCTCAGAATGACAATTCTTCACTTCGTTACAATTCTTCACTTCGTTACAATTCTTCACTTCGTTA